>CACZTF010000176.1 GCA_902784025.1 uncultured Lachnospiraceae bacterium | reverse complement strand
TCTTCTGACACTGGTGTAAACCTCCTGGATTATGTTATTCGGGGTTGAAGCCCCTGCCGTAATACCTATCCGATGTGCTGACTTAAGTTTTTCCGTATCCAGTTCATCAACTCCGCCGATCAGAACCGTATTATCACATTCCTGTGCGGAGATCTCATACAATTTCCTTGTGTTGGAACTGTTCCTGCCTCCGATCACGATCATAGCATCCGCCGTTTTCGCGATCTCACGAGCTTCCTTCTGCCTTACTTCAGTAGCGTTACAAATCGTATTACTAATATTGCTATTATATCCCTTTTTTAACAGGATTTCAACTAATTGTTTAAATTTATTATATTGAAAAGTGGTTTGACTAACTATCCTTATATTCTTGTTTTCCGAGGAAAAAGCCTCTGCTTTTTCCTGTGTATCTATCACGATCGCGGGAGGATCACAGTATCCTTTTATACCCTGGACCTCCGGATGATCCTCACTTCCCAGTATAACTACCTGCTCACCATTTTTGCAGGCCTCTTCAACGATGTTGTGTATTTTTAAGACAAAGGGACATGTTGCATCGACAACACTCATATTATTATTTTTAAGCTCTTCGTATACATCTTTCTCAACGCCATGGGATCTTATAATGACCGTACCAGATTTTCTGCCTTTTATATCATCTTTATCTTCAATGATACTGACACCCTTTGACTGAAGATCTTCCACAACCGACTCATTATGGATTATGGGACCGTAAGTGTAAATGATCTCCCCTGTCCCTATCTGCTCATATACCATATCTACTGCCCGCTCCACGCCAAAACAAAAACCGGCTGATCTTGCAAGGATCACTTCATGCATTTTTTTCTCCTCGTTTTTTATTATATATCCTTCTTTATCAGGTATATTCCCTGACAGGTGTGCATACCTTATTCATCTGATAATACCGATGAGATGTACCGTATTGATGATGAGCTTTGTCCTGACAAAAGAAAAACCTGTTTTCACCTGCTCCTGTAGAGTTTTATGATCTGTCCGGCGACTTCATCCTGCGTCATATCCGATGAATCAAGGATCACGGAATCATCAGCCGGTTTCAGCGGAGAAACCTTTCTTGTTTCATCTGATCTGTCACGTTCTTTTATGTCAGCAAGGATCTTATCGTATTCACAGTCTATCCCCTTTTCCTTAAGCTCTGCAAAACGCCGGTCAGCCCTGACTTCGGGACTTGCCGTAAGGAATATCTTAAGAATGGCATCAGGGAGCACTTTAGTACCTATATCCCTTCCGTCCATTATGACCCTGGCTTCACGTGCAAGCTTTTGCTGAAGATCTACAAGCTTTTTTCTCACACAACTGTGTTTCGATACCAGAGAAGCTCTGCGTCCGGTTTCTTCATCACGAAGTCTGTCCGTAACATCATCACCGTTTAATAATACACGCTGCTGACCATCATGATAACTGATAGTAACATCCACCTTGTCAAGTTTCTCACTAACAGCACATTCATCCTCAGGTACTATACCCTCATCACATGTCCAAACAGCGACAGCCCTGTACATGGCTCCGGTGTCTACATATATCATATCAAGTTCCCTGGCAACCATTTTTGCAATAGTGCTTTTTCCTGCTCCTGCAGGTCCGTCTATAGCGATAGAATCAGTCATATTCATATTTTCTCCTGTAAAAAAACATATTTTGAGTCAGCAATATTTAAGGTTTTTTATGATGTTCATTTAAGATCAGGTCATATTTCTGCCGCATTTCACCGCAGTACTCCAGGCTATCTGAAGATTAAATCCCCCGGTCAGGGCATCTGTATCAAGTACTTCTCCGATAAAATACAGCCCTTTGATCTTTTTTGCTTTCATTGTTGAAGGATCTATCTCCTTAACGCTTACTCCGCCTCTTGTGATAATAGCTTCATCTGTTCCCACGGGACCGGTGACCGTAAGACTTAAGCACTTCAGCAGATTCCTGAGAGAATGTCTTTCTTTTTTGCTTACTTCGTTACAAGGTTTATCCGGATCACAGCCCGTAAGAGAAATAAAAACAGGAACAGCAGAGGACGGAAGAAGATTTTTGAGTATATTTTTAAATGTTTTTTTCCCGCCTTCGGTAAGCTCGCGTACAAGCCTTTTGTCAAGTTGTTCATATGTAAGAGCCGGCTTAAGATCTATTTCAACTAAAACATTCCCGTCTTTTATATCCTCGCCTATTAAAGAAGATGCAGAAAGTATCACCGGGCCACTGATGCCGAAATGGGTAAAGAGCATTTCACCAAAGTCTTTATGTATAAGACTGCCCTCCTTTCCCTTAAAAAATCTGACTTCTGCGTTTTTAAGAGAAAGCCCCTGCATATCTTTAACAAAAGCTTCTTTAGTACAGAGAGGAACAAGTCCGGGACGCAGTGCAGTCATTTCAAGCCCTGCCTGTCCCGCGAACCTGAAACCGTCACCGGTGGAGCCTGTAGATGGATATGATATACCGCCTGTTGCAATAACAGTATGTCTTGCCATGACCCTTTCATTCCCCTGAAGGACTACACCTTTACATGTTTTTTCACCGCTTTCACCCGAAAGGATAAGCTCCTTTACTTCCGTATTCAGGCGGATACATACACCAAGACGTCTGAGTTCCTTTTCCAAAACCTTTATTACATCTGAGGATTTATCACTTGCCGGAAAAACCCTTCCTCCCCGTTCTGTCTTTGATCTCAGACCTGACTCTTCAAAAAAAGAAATGCAGTCGTAAGAAGAAAAATCGTAAAACGCACTATACAGAAATTTAGGATTTGATATGACATTTGCAAAGAAAACATCCGGATCACAGCAGTTAGTAAAGTTGCATCTTCCTTTTCCGGTGATAAAAAGCTTTTTGCCCAGTTTTTCATTTTTTTCTATGAGCAGAACTGAAAGACCCTTTTTTGCAGCTGTTACAGCACACATCATGCCTGCTGCTCCTCCGCCTGTCACACATACATCATACAAAGCCTATTCCTCATCTTTACTCTCAAAAATCAAAGCCATGCCGTCTTTTACGCTTATCCTTGCTTTATCTTCAATTATCTCATTTGACTGGCAAAGAGATGATCCTCTTTTTACCGTCTCGTTATCAAGCTCGTATTTCAGCCCTTTGAGACTTATACGTGCAGAATCAGTGACCACCGCCAGTGAAACATGATCTCCGTGCTGATCTTTTTTTTCAATACAGATATCACCTGCTGCCGCATATATTTTATTATATTTGTCAACAGCAAAAACGTCCACACTTTTTTCTTTGGCATAAAGAATATTCATCAAAGATGTAAATGTATGATCTGCCCTGCTCCCGGTAGCACCCAGGATATATATCTCTTCAGGAGCCAGTTCCATTGCCGCTTTTATAGCGATAAAGGTATCAGTTTCATCCTTTTCAGGACCATACTCCCTTACATCACCCGCTGTTTTCCTGAGCTTTTCCAGTAATTTCCCGTCCAGTGAATCAAAATCCCCCAAAAGCAGATCGATACCCAGTCCCAATTGTACAGCTGCCTCTGCCCCTTTATCCACTGCTATGCAGCGATCAAAATGATTCTTTTTAAGCCAAAGAGCGGCAAAGTCCTTGTCGACATTGCCGCCTGTGATAATAAGTATTCTTTTTATATCAGTCCCTGTTTCCATTTAATATCCAGTCAAAGAGCCCTTCATTTTCTTTTTCGTTCTCTCCCTCATCGGTATACCACGAGTCTGTTTCATTAGGATTCTGGGGAGTTTCTCCTTCCCGTGTCTCTCCGTTGTTTTCCTTTGACTCATTGGTAGTTGAATTCATTTTCTCAACTTCTTCAAGCTCTTTTGAATTCTGAACGATAATGTAATTCTTGCTGACCGCAGGGCTTATCTTTCCATGATTAGATACACAGATAGCAGTAAGTATCACATTTCCTTTCACAAGACGCAAAGGTCCTGTATACTTATCAGAATATTGTGTAGGGGTGGAACCATCTGTGGTATAGTAGATATCACAACCTTCATCTCCGGATATGGTTACTGTCTGCCCTGTAACATATATACCGGAATTAAGAGCTATCTTAGGCTCGTCCGGCACTCTGTATTCCACGGTAAAAGACTTGTCCATTATACCGCTTCTGATTCCAAGAGTGTTTATGGATATTGCTTTTATATGTGTAGTACCCTCAGATGCTTTGATAGGTTTCGAGTACAGTTTGCTTTGTTCATTAGGCTCAGAACCATCCAGTGTATAAAAGATCGGCACATCCTGATCTCCGGTAATAGCTATCTCAAGATCTTCATCGTATTTGCCGGCTTCAGGATTTACTGCAGGGTTGCTGACCATATAATCAGCTATATATTCCTCCATGTTCGTACCACGATACTTATCCATTGTTGCATTCAGAGATTTACCGTCCTTTATCTTTGTGTACATCTCACAAAGCCCGGTAACTGCGGGGCCAAATGTAGGATCCGACTGCAGGGCTCTGTTATATACATCCACTGCATCCTGATACCTGTCTTTTTTGATATATGACTGCGCAAGATAATTGAGAACATCTACATTATGTCCCCCCTCTTCAGTAAGAGCAAGTTTTTCAAATATTTCTATAGATGAGTCATAGTCTTCTTCATTAAATGCCTGAAGTCCCTGATCAAAAATATGTTCAAAAGAATTATTTCTGACTGTGAAAAATGCAATAATAATAGCTATAGCCGCTATAGCTCCCAGTGTTAAAAAAAGCTTGACAAGACCAAATCTTTTTTTTCTTTTTCTCTCATCAGGAGATATATAATATCTGTCTGCAGACTCATCTTCTATATCCAGCCCCAGTTTATCATCTCCGGCAGATTCGGAATTCATCCTGTCGACAATAGATTTCCATACACCTTCACCTTTACCGCTTTTTTCTGCTTTTGCAGCCTCTTCCCCGTTAACCGTCTCTGAAAGGCTGTCAACTGCTGCGGCTGCGGCTGCAGTCCCGGCAACCGCTTTTTCCATGTCGTTAACTGCTTTGTCACTTGTGTTATTACCGGTTTTTCCAGGACCGCTTTTTTCTTCACTCTGCTTAAGTCTTTCTTTTTCAGCCCTTTCCGCTTCTTTTTGCATTTGCAGTTCTTTTTTCTGTTCCTCTCTTATCTTTCGCTGCTCTTCTCTCTCCTTACGTTGTTCTTCTCTCTGCGCGTCCCTTATCTTACGTTGTTCTTCTTTTTGTGCTTCTTTTTCTTTGCGCTGCTCTTCTTTTATTTTCAGACGTTCTTCTCTTTCAGCCTCTTTGATCCTGCGCTGCTCTTCTCTTTCAGCTTCCTGTCGTCTTTTATATTCTTCATCAGCAGCTTTTTTAAGCTCATCATCTGTCATTGCCGGAGACAGATTTCCTTCTGATGGTTTCTTTATTTCAGATTTCACCGTATTACTGCCATGTCCTGATAACACGTTCTCTTTTACCGGTGTTTTGGCTTCTTTTTTTTCGCTTTTAATTTCATTTGTTACGTTTACAGGTACCTTTCCGGCTTTTTTTAAATCTGTTTTAACACCTTCAGCCTTGACTGCAGGTGACTTATCAATTTCCGGTTTTTTGGCTTTTAGTGCAGGACTGACCGTCTTTTTTGCATCTTCAGTCTTTTTAGCACCCTGTTCCCTGATCTTCTTTATACGATCAGAGATCATACTGCGCACAGATTCCTCCAAATTATTCTGATTATCATTCTCAGCCATTACAAATCTCCGTAAATACTAATGAAATACACACCTTCACATAGTTTATTATGATATCATGTAAAAAAAAACTTGTAAAGAAAAAAAAACTCATGTGGATCATTAACCACATGAGAGCAATTATTATTCAGTTGTACTTACTCAAAACTCATCCTTAAGCTTCTGAATCCTTGCAAGCATTTTTTCCATGGGATCCCCGCTGACTCCGAAGAACCTCACAACAACGTCTCCGGTAGCAAGTCTTGTTACGCCACCATCCATTTCCGGCTCTTTTTTCAGGATATCGATCACTTCTGCAACCCATTCATTTGAACGGGGTACATTAAAGAATATCTGATTTGCCAGATGGGTATAGCCTTCATACATGCCGTCACCCGTCATGTCAAATTCGTCCGGTCTGAACTGTACGTTATCCCTGAATATCAACTTTCCGGCCTTGAATACATTTACACTGTTATTAAAGAATCTGTAATCAAAGGACTCACCGAAAGCAACACGTCCGCTGCAGAGAATTTCTTCATAAATAAACTTGGAAGTGTCATCTTCAAGGGTGATATTTATGTCATTCTGAACAGCCGAATCCTTAAAAGGAATTATGGGTTTCGGATGAAAGTAAAAGAAACTGTTCTTTTCAACATTTATATCAACCTTACGATTTCCTACTCCACCGTTCATTTTATGAACCTTCTCATAAGCCTGGGTACAGTACTCACAAACCGAACCCTCGCGGATATCAAAGGAAAACTTCTGTGTGTCGCCAGCCATAATACCGGGTGAGGCCATAAGCTGAAGCATCTGCATAACCTCTGTCCCTTCAAACTTCCATTCATAAAGAGGAAGCATAACCTTGAAGGGAGCTGTAAAAAAACGCTCCGCCATGATGGTCTTACCGTCACGGAATTCCGTAGCTATTCTGAGCTCTGAAACTTTTCCAAACCTGTTAGGTGCCTCTACACTTGTACTCACTTTATTTTATATCCTCTAATAATACGTTGCGCTTGATCCACTTCTCAACTTCTTCTATACCTTCGTCACCACGGACATTTGTAAAGATGAAAGGCTTGTCTCCGCGCATCCTCTTTGAATCTCTCTCCATAACCTTAAGATCAGCTCCTACATAAGGTGCGATATCT
>CACZTF010000175.1 GCA_902784025.1 uncultured Lachnospiraceae bacterium | reverse complement strand
GGGAGCATATAAAATATACTTTTTTCTTTTACCGGATTCCTTTTTAATGCTTTTCCGGAATCGGGGCATATTGGAGATAATAATGCTGCTTTCAGGATAATTATAAGTTTCTTTCAGTAATCTGTGTTCATACTCGCTGGATATAACAACCTTTTCGGCTTCATTTCCCAACCAGGTGTATTTCCATGGTACATAGGCATGTATAACTCCATGCTGGATATAAATGTATTCATGGCGGATCATATCCGCTACCCTGCCGTGATCTTCTTTCGAATAAGGTATCAGATTGTAGTCTTCGATAAATGCTGTTATTATCTTATCGCAACACAAAAAAAGTATCTGGTGTCTGTGTTCTCCGAACAATAATAATTTTTTTCGGTCAATATTGTATTTTTCGATCAGTTTGAGCGAACTTCTAAACGTTACATAATAACGTTCTATACCATCATTCTTTTTCAGGTCATGCAAAAACTGGATGAACCCGTTATCAACTGCGCCTCTGCAGTCGTAATACAACCATATGCCTTTCCGGTCTGTATCATCATCAGATATCTTTTGTGCTTTTCCCCTGATATAAGCCAGATCCGGAATGCATTTTTCATAATGAAGCTTTTCTTTTTTCAGGTATCTGTTTCTTTTGTACTTATCACAGGGCTCGGTTTTTATTTCTCCGGAACCGGTAAATGATACTGATATCTTATCTGTGCATAACCTTTTCTCATACGGCCTTTCATGGAACGGAGTCTTATCACTCCATATTATCCTTGTTTTTATCCTGCTGTAACCGATCTTTGCCGAATATGATATATGACTTGTACCACCGGAGATCTTTATCCTGTCCTCAAATGCCCAGAAATCATTGGTTTTTGTATGGGATTTGTGCCAGCTCTCAGCTGCTGTTACCACATCCAGACCATATTCTTCTTTTCCTTCATTGATAGAGGCAGTACGATAAAATAAAGGTTTTTCCGTGAAACTGAAAGAAGGAGATGCAAAATATCCCCTGATGATCAGAATATCATCCTTGATATATATTCTTTTTACTCTAAGTTCTATATATGACTCATTAAAGACAGGTCCTTTTTCCAAAACGGTCATCAATCGGTTTCTGACGCTCAGAACAAGCGGACTATTGTTGCTCTTTAACGAAAAAATATAAGCTTTTTGATATTTATCAAGTCCGGAATGATCTCTTATTATCTCATCCGACACTTTGTTCATAAGTTTTATGATGCGTTCTTTACTGCGCAAAAAATCTCTAT
Source organism: uncultured Lachnospiraceae bacterium (assembly GCA_902784025.1). Taxonomy (GTDB): domain Bacteria; phylum Bacillota; class Clostridia; order Lachnospirales; family Lachnospiraceae; genus UBA4285. The sequence continues at coordinate 21,874 of CACZTF010000175.1, read as the reverse complement.
CATCCCTTTTTTCGTACGGATAGAACACATCAGACCTTGTTTTCCAGGCGATATCATTTATATATGCAGCCTGGATATAGCCGGGGATATCCCCTTCGAGGCTGTATTCTTCAAACAGTTTTTCCCAAAAGGACATACAGCTTTCAAATATATATTTTGAGCCCATCTGCACATAAGAGCTGCTGATCTTTGTACGGATGTATTTGTACTCTGCATCAGCACAAAATCCCATCCGGAACTTTTTCTTCAGCACTTCAAAACAATATGCCTGATCCTCGGTAAACCTCATATTTTCCCGGAATCTTATATTATCAGAAAAACGGTTCTTAACCATGACATTCATGGTCGTCTGTGTGATATACGGATATCTGTTCAGATCATATATACCTGTTTTGGTAAGATATTTATATCTGAAATGATCCGGCAGCAACTGACCATCCGGTCCGTCCAGATATGATCTCAAAGGATAAGTGACCAGATCCACATTGTCTCCCCAGTCTTCAAAACACCTTACGAGATTTTCCACCGTTTCTCCGGATAAAAGATCATCTCCGTCAAGAAATAAAATGTATTTTCCTGCAGCCTCTTTTATTCCTGTATTTCTGGCCGCTGAAACACCGTTTCCTCCCGATGATATCACTTTGACATTACTGTACTTTTCAGACCAGTTCTTTTCTATATCAGTACTCTTATCATCAGAACCGTCATCAACGAGGATTATCTCCATCTTTTCAAACGGAAATGTCTGTACGAACAAGGATTCCAGAGCCCTGTCCAAAACACACTCTAAGTTATATACCGGTATTATAACTGTTACAAGATATGAAACCATCATTATATCGACACTCTCCCGTTTAAAGATCCAAACCGTCTGTACCGCCTGTCAACTCCTGATCCCTCCTTTTCCGCCAAACCATAACAGTATACTTGAAAGAATAGTCCTGAAACCGAGTTTTTTTTCCGCATAACATGTTTTAACAAACTCCGCGAGATCATTTCCTTTCAGATCTGCTGCCCGTAAGCCGTTTCCGGCTCTTCCCGCTTTATCTTCTGACAGTTTGCATCTCGTATCAGACATATGTTTTCCGCCGCTTTCGATATGCTTAAACCTCTTAAGCATATCAGCTGACATATCTTTTTGTTTTTTTAAGATAACATTACTTTCAGTAACGATCTTTTTTACCGATGATCCTTCATCACATAAAAATTCCCTGCACACTGCGTAATCTTCATAATCTGAATCAGTGATAAAGTCCGTCTCCCCGGCGCTGCAGCCCATTGCTCTTGACAATATGACCTTATATCGTTCCGATGAGATCTTCGTACATAAGCCTTTCAGTTCATCGTACCCTTTTTCGTCAGGATCTTTTTTGAACAACGGGTACACAGGAAGCATCCCTTCTTTCAGCCATGTAACCTTATCTGACATCTTTTTTTTCGAATCATACAGACAATTGATCACCCTTAATCTTAACGGAACAGGAATGTATCTGATATCGCAAAACGCAGTAATATCAGGACCGAATACCTCATCGCATAACTCTTTTTTCCTCTCGTACAGATCACATAATTCCCCGGCAGGCATCAGACTGTCAGACTTTACGACGTCTGGCATGTCATATATATAAGCGGAATCTGTCTTTTTTATCTTTCTGTCCTGTCCGTGAAGGCTGAACCGGATATTCATATGGACCTTTACCGGTATTTCATGGATCCCGGCTTCAAAATGATCGAGTTCATCTGACGGAATGATACACCCGTATATACAGTTTTTATTCAATACATCTTCAGTAAGAACATCACCGTCAATACTAAGTATCTCCGCTTTGCCGATACAGGATCCGTCTGCGGATTCCTCTGTCAGTTTCTCCAGACAATCAGGCGAAAGCACATATGAGCTCTTGATGATCATTACCTTTCCTTTTTTGTTGTTCACAACTTTTCTTTTGAGGTTTTTTCCGGACATGGAAAAAAAACGGTCGATGGTTTTTATCTTTAGTTTTTCAATATCTCCATCGTAAGAATACTCTCCGAGAATAAAGACTTCTACCGGACCGGAGTATGTCTGCTCCCGAATGGAATCAAGACACCTGTCCAGCATCGCAGGATCATTGACAAATATTATAATACTGATCTTTTTTTCCATCGCTTATGCTACTCCCCTTATGGCGCAACTATATTCCGATTTTACCATACTATGCGGTACTTGAAAAGATATGTACGTTTTATAAAAACTGACGAAAACACTTTTTGCACACTTTTTTTATTGAAGCAAATAATCAGTTGTGATAAAATAAAATTTAATAGTTGTTTCCAAAACAGGCAAAAAGGAGAACACATATCATGAAAAAAAAGTTGATCAGAATAATATCGGTAGCATCTTTGAGTCTTGCCGCATTCAGTATGAGTGCATGTTCATTCTTTGGTTCTTCCGAAACAAGCAGTGAAAGCAAGGATAACGCAGACAGCACTGCAAAAGCCGAAGATAAAGCATCTCTTCCGGATCGTATTGAAGGATTGGAATTTGAGAAGGAGCTTGCCCTTGAAAACGCAAAGGAATTTTCAATAGACTGTTATAAAGACGGTTTTTATGCGATAAAATTACACAACAACAGCCAGCAGATCCTTGTTGTTCCCGAAGGCAAGCAGGCGCCTGAGGGTATTGACAATAATATTGTTGTTTTACAGCAGCCCGTTCAAAACATGAAGATAGATCTTATATCCCTTATATCTTTAATGGAGCGTATAAATCCTGATTCCGTAGACAAAGTAAAGCTGGTAGCGCTTAATAAAGAAGATGTCGTTCTGGACAGGGTTGCCGAAAACATGGACAAAGGAGTCACTGAATTTGCCGGCACCTACAATTCCCCCAATGTAAGTATCATTGAGAAGACTAACCCCCAGTTGTTTATAGCCAATCCGTCATTAGAGAAAAAGAGCGTTTATAAAGAACTTGTAAAAGAAGAAATTAATCCTGTTTTTTCTTATATCCACCATGAAGAAACTCCCCTTGCCCGGCTGGAATGGATCAAGTTTATGGGAGTGATCCTCGGAGATCTGCCTGCTGCCGAAGATTATTATAACAAGCAGAAACAGCTGGCATCAGAAGTTGATAAATCTAAAGCCGGTGAAAAAACATATATTATCTTCTGTTGTAATAAAGATGAAAACAAAGTTTCCGTAAGACGGGCAGGAGATCAGGTAGCCCGCATAGGCGAAATGGCAGGCGGCAAAAACATGATGACCGACACCGCCAATAATTCATGGGAAGAGATGACTATAGAAGATTTTGAAAAACGCTTTAAAGATACCGACTATCTTATATACATGAACAAGCGTGATGATAATATCGAATCTGTCGAAGATTTTAAAAAGATCGTTAAATCAGCTCCAGATTTTAAAGCTGTCAAAGACGGTAATCTCTGGAAAACATATACGGATTTTGTAAAAAGCATGGATAATGTCGGAGAGATAGCCCAGGAGTTAAACGGCATTTTTGCAGGAGACCAGGCAGTCATTGATAAAGCTGTCAACTTTATTCATTTAAAATAATGATCACAAATTGATCAACGATCACAAATTGATCAACGATCACAAATTGATCAACGATCAATATTGGGTCAGAGTAAAATCTCTCTTAACTGATATTTTACCTGTGTTTTTGGAGCACAGCATGATCAAATATCCAAAAAAGTTCCGGATGTAATCGAGCATCCGGAACTTTTTTTATCATCTTATCACCTTTTCCTGCCAATGAGTGATCTTCTTTTTTTACGAGGAGCATTTTTTTTCAATGACATCACAGTATCATTAAGTGTAGTAAGATTTGCAAACGGATATTTCTTAAGTTCCCGTAATATACCATTCAGCGCATTGCTGTTGTTATTACACCTTAGAGCAGCAAATTCATTATTCATTATCACCCCGGTATAATACCCCTCTGCCTGTGCAACATAAGGAAATACTCTTTCCAGGGCATGATTGAAAGTTCCGTCCGGTCCCAAAGGCTCATCCGGAAAATCGTCTATACTGAAATCGTGTTCGAAGATCTTTTTGAGCGCAGCTCTTCTGCACCAGAAAACGCTGCCCAAAGCCACAGGATTTTTTTCAGGATCTGTTATGATATCAACCCCCAGCATGTCAGCGACCTTTTTTGTGTTTTCATAATTGACCGTCCAAAGATCTATAGAAGTATGAAAATAGGTTCCGTATGTGATCATTGGTGGCACCAGCATCCCCAGTCTCTTATCATCTTTAAAAAGCGAAAGGATATTATCTGCATATTCGGTATTAAACAGCATATTCTCCCAGAGACTATTGTTAAATGCAGCACCTATCGTGGGATATGCAAGCTGCATTGATTTTTTATCATGAAGAAAACCTATCACTTCATAATCCGTTATGTATGGTCTGAAGGTGATCAAAAGAGCCGATATATCTCTTCCCTTAATGTTGTGAAGCAAGACCTTATATCGATGGTCCCCACCGTTTTTACTTACGGTTTCTTCTATGATCCTCTTTTTTTCTTCTGTATCGGTAGCTATAAATACATCTATACCTTCAGGAAGCTGTGAAAGCTTCGTCAGACAATAATCAAAAAGATCTTCATAGTATACATATGCAAACACAGCAGTTTTTTGACGGATATCCTGCGTATCTGATGCCCTGCCGTCCGGGAGTACATAATTAATATTCAGCCGTGTTATCATGTCATAGAGGTTCATATTGTTTAGGATATGATCATAAATAAGATCCGTGTCATATATCCCCGACTCTTTGATATACTTTAAAGTATCACCCAGGTCGCCGCCATAGCTGAAGGTCTGCATCATATTATTATCTATATCAAAAACAACCTTGGGAATGAAAGGAAGGTTCCTTGTCTTTACCAGTTCATAAAGATTAAAAAGTATAAATGAAAGAAAATAATCAGGGTTATCGCTCTCCAGATCTTTTGTATCTACGTACACAGACCACTTATATCCCTTGCTTTCAAACAAAGAGGTAAAAGAAAACTCAAAGCTTAACGCTGCCTGCTCAAAACTTTTAATACTTTTTTGCTTTTCCAAAAATAAATAAAAATCATCGTCATTCAGCAATCTGCTCCTTAGCACAAGAAAATAAGTCTGGATAAATCTTTCACAGTAATCTTCTTTTACATTATAATCCCTTAAGGACATGGCGCCATGAGCTGTTATTCCCCAGAAATCCACATCTTTTTTGCCCATTTCATCCAATATGTCTGAAAGTTTCGTAAAGGGTCCTATAACGGAATCATTAGTAAGCAGAACATCCCGGGTCTTAAGGTAATCACGATCTATCCTGTTCAGCAAAACATCGGACCACCTGCACACATCTATATATGTATCATACTCATATATCTCATCCGAAAAAGAACGGAGCTCCGACAGTAGATCAGGCCCTGCATTTTTGCTGACACATATAATAAGTCTTTCAGAGCATTCTTTTAATTCCGAAAGATACGTTAAAAGATAACCGTTGCCCTGCAGCTTATCCGCATTTATAGTAATAATCGTAACCATTCCCGCAAACCCGTTTAAAATTTATTGCTTATTCTTGTTCATCCAGTTTTTCAAAGCACCCTTAACTCCGATGTCAACTGCGACCGGTACCTCTCTTATCTCAGGCTTCCTCTCCATTTCCCTCAGTTTCTTATTTTGATCCGTAAGATTCTTTATTTTTTTCTTAAGATCATTATTTTCTTTTTTTGTCTTCTCCAGGCTGTCCTCTGCCTCATGCAAAAGCTCTAAAAGCTCGTCTGAAGGATCCGCTCTTTCTGTTTCTTCGTCTATCAGTTCTCCGATCTGTTTCTCAAGAAACATCAGCTGTTTGTTAAGACTGACTCCGTATCTTAAAAAACCTGTTGTCCTGCCGTTTTCAGCAAATAATACCGGCAATCTGTGAAATGCAGGTGTTTCCGCCCCGCACAATCCCCTGTACAGAGGCATATCAAATGTGATAATGAACTCAGGATCGATATCATTTGCTGATATATGAAATCGTGTTGCAGTCACATTTTCATAAACACTTAGCGTTTCAAATACCTGCTGGATCACGATCCCCCTGTCCTTATTGTTTTCCATCTCCTGTCCTGCATCTGTGATCATACCATACAGTCTGCCCGGCGAACCTATATATCCGATGTTCTTATCAGACAATACCATAGCGTATTTTTCATCTGTCCTGTCCCGCATGTCGAAAAAAGCGAGATCTATCTCCGCAGGATATGCAGGATGCGTATCCGCATCCGGTATCAGGTTTAACAGATCCGGCTGTATCTCATACGGTACTATAAATGTAATTTTTTTATTGCGTATAAGCTCGCCGTAAATCTCATTATACATGTTCATACGGCTTCTGTCATATATCACATGAAACAAATGTATGTTTTCGGTGTTTGCACCGCCGGCCTCTGCGCCTTCAGAATGATCTTTATATGTACAGTCACCAAAAACGACCGAAGAAATATCCGGAGTATTATGTCTGGCAGCCATTCCCCTTACGCAGGCAAGCATTTCGGGAGGAACCTTCCCGGCCTCGTTCAGCGCATCATCCATGCTTTTTTCATTTACATCCCGTAAAAGATTTTTTAAAACGATCTTTAAGACTTGATCATCTTTAAATACTTTAAAACCACATTTTTCAAAATGTGCTGCTATATCTGTCCCCGCAGCAGGAAGAACGGGTTCATTCGCCGGCTGTTCACCGCTGGTCTCATCACATATGTCCTCATCCGTTATCTCACTGCAGGTATCCTCTTTATGATCCTGCGTGACCTCATCACAGTTTTCATTCTTTTTAAACAGACAACTGAAGGAATAATCTTTTATCACATCTTTTGACAAAATGACAAAGGGAGGATCATCACAGGCGGCAGAAAAAATATCTCCTTGTGCCTCATTCATAGCCGAAATACATTTGTCAACAGACAGATCACGGTAGTATGCGTCTGTGGACGCAAATATCACTATGTCTGAATCCTGAAGGGTATCGTAGCAGACCCTGTAGGCTTCAGACCAGGCCTTATCCCTGCTGCCCCCCGGTATTACCATGATATCCGTTTTATCATCGCTTAAAAAGCCTCTCATATCCGGGGTTATCTCACCTGTTACGGCAATCACGGTTTTGTCTGAATATTCTTTTATTGAAGTTATGAATCCCGCATCAAGCTCGTCAAAACTTTTCGGTTCACTGACATGTACTATACTTACTTTAACCATTTTTTACCTCTTTTTCGATAATATCCAAAACTCTCTGACTGTTATTGCTGTCATAATATCTGTAGAATGACTTTCTGCGTTCTGCCACACTGTCAGGAACCTTTTCCATGTCCAATACCTTTAGCAGCTCCCCGGGATCACGGACTATGATCCCTATGTGACTTGTATAAAACAACGGATTCAAGTCATAATGACCGTCAGTCAGACCCTCCGCCAGATAGTATATGGAAAAAGCCCCTTCCCTGTATGCAAAATCATAAGCAACCGAAGAATAGTCGGTGATCAGATACTTGGATCTGTTAAATACATCATTGAAATTTTCTTCATCCGATGCAGGATAATAATTAATACTTTTATCATCTATCATTGATATGAGTTTTTTCTGCAAAGGACCTGTTATAGCCGGATGAAAAAGATAATTGATATTTCTGTCCGGGAACCGTTCTCTTACAAGTGTTATTATCTGCGCTATCTTTAAAAAATACTTATCATCATAAGCTTTTCTGTATGTGAAATTAAATGTTATCTCATCCGTAACAGGTGAAAGCCATTTATCCATACGCGGATATCCTGTCACAATAACATTTTCCTGCCCGCATCTGTATCTGAAATATGCCCTTTCCATTTCCGAACAGCAAAATACAACTTTGGGATACCCCAAAAACAAGGGGGTAAGAAAATTAGAATTTTTGTCATATGATATCCCGTGGGGGCAGTAGAAAAAATTATAATCCATAAAGGGATACAGATAAAACTCGTGTTTAAACTCTGTAGGGATCATATCACTCAGGGTCCAGCTGCAGACCAGATTCTTCGCCTTAAATAAAAGCTCCTTGTGTTTTTCACTGTTATAAACCGCCAGATGCTCCTTTATATGGGTATCTTCAACAGCATCATACTTTTTCTGACTTGTGATGAAAAAAGTATCAGGATCCGACTTTAAACGGGTCTTAAATAATTCCCATGCATTATCATTAGTGATCCCCCTGAATTCAGAAAACAGGACCATAGACTTATTTTTACGGCCACGCGTTATCTTACGCAGATTTTCGGCCTTAACCTTGTCTCCTGAGTCACGTATCTTTTTTACAAAAAAGCTTTTATCCGCAACGGTTATGATATTTCCCTCAAGGTACATATACAGCTTTTGCGGAAGTATCCTTTCAAGTGAAAAAAGATTCCATACGAACAATGCCCCTGTACCGATCCTGTGATCAGGATTGCTTTCCCTGGAAAGGGATATACTGAACCCTTTTCGAAAATCTATATCATCTACTCTTATGAATATGGAATATTCGTTAAATTCCTGTTTTATATACTGCTCAAAGCAGCGAACGGCACCACACACATCAGGTCTTGTATGTTTGCGCTTTTCACCCTCCAGATCCGCAACGATATCATCATAAGCACAACTGAGCACCAGAAACTTCTTTTCCCCCTGTACGAATCCTCCCCATATATGTACGATTATTTCCTGGAGCGATCGCACCGCACTGTTGATCTCAAAATTCATGTAGTACAAAGGACATATGTTTTTATCTGCAGCTTCCGGATTAGCTATGAAAAAATAATCGTCACTCCAGCTCTCATAAGGCTTTGTACCTTCCCTCCATCCGAACAGGATATAATGCTCCGTCGGACTTATGGCGGCATAGTCTGTGTCAGGATAAGCGGACATATACCATTCTTCGTCAACATACCCGCCTTTTCTTATGATCTCATATTTGTTCCTGCGTCCTTCTTTTTTTCCGTTTTTCAGATAATGGACTAAAGGATTTACGCCCGCTTCTTTTACATCAGGATTTTCAAAAAGATAACAACGCGTAGAAAAAAATGGTCCGGGATTTCTGTTTTCAATCCATCCGTTTTCCATATAATGCGTCAGAGGATCAACTTGTTCATTCGCAACATCAGGGTACTGTGTAAGATACCAGTCACGATCAAAATATCCGGACGACAAGACCAGTTTGTAATCAGAAACATCACTCATAAGTCTTTTTCCTGTTCATTCTTCCATCAGCAATCACAACATCCATTAACCGGGATCTCTAAGACCGGGCCATTTTTTATCCTTTTCGCTGAGCGAGATCTCAACTTCCCCGTTTAGCAAAGCTTTCCCGTCAAGGTATGATACCTCCGGCCACTCTATGCCTATGGCAGGATCGTTCCAGGCCAGTCCGCCTTCATCCTCAGGATGATAAAAATCAGTACACTTATAACAGAATTCAGCAATATCACTCAGTACCAGAAAACCATGCGCAAATCCTTCGGGTATATAAAACTGCTTTTTATTCTCCTCAGACAGCTCTATCCCGAACCACTCACCGTAAGAAGGGCTCCCTTCCCTGATATCAACCGCAACATCAAACACCCTGCCCCTTATTACCCTGACGAGCTTTCCCTGCGGGTGTTCCTTTTGAAAATGCAGCCCCCTGAGCACCCCTTTGGCCGACATGCTCTGATTATCCTGTACAAATTTCATATCCAGGCCGGCTTCAGACAGATCTTTGCTGTTATATGTCTCCATAAAGTATCCTCTTTCATCACCGTAGCAACGTGGTGTTATTATATACAGACCGGATATAGGAGCTTTTTCGATTTCAAAATTACCCATTTATTTCCTCCAGATATCTTCTAAGAGCATCTCTCCAGTGGGGTAAAGGGCAAAAGCCCTTTTCAGCAAGTTTCTTCTTATCCATACGGCTGTTATGGGGCCGCAGAGCCTTAGAAAAACCGTATTCTTCTGTCGTGACCGGTATCACTTTCGTATCGTATCCGGCAGCTTTAAAGATTTCCACCGCAAAGTCATACCAGGATATATACTCTCCCTCATTTGTTGCATGATAAAAACCGTATTTGTCCGATTCCGCTATATCTGCCAGAAGCACCGCCAGATCCCTGGTATATGTAGGAGAACCCACCTGGTCATTTATCACCCTGAGTTCAGGATATTTTTTCCCGGCTTCAAGCATTGTTCTGACAAAATTATTACCATGCTTACCGAATACCCAGGATATCCTTACCACAAACAATTCTTCCAGTTCCTCTGATGCTGCTATTTCTCCCCCCAGCTTCGTCTCTCCGTAATAATTCACCGGAGCAAAATTCTTATCATCAGGATCCCGGGGTTTTGTACTGTCATTGCCGAATACATAGTCTGTGCTGATATAGAGCATTTTGGCGCCTGTGTCTTTACATGCTTCAGCCAGATAACGGGTTCCTGAGACATTAACCGCATATACGGCATCTCTGTTTTCCCTGTCTTCTGCTGCATCTACTGCTGTCCATGCGGCAAGGTGAAGCACTGCATCCGGTCGTTCTTCTCTAATGACATCAAAAACGGCATTTCTGTCGGTTATGTCAAGCTGTCTGTAACGGAACCCGTTATCTGCGGTATCTTCTACACCTGTTCCTACATAATCATATCCTCTTCTGTCCAATTCACACATCACATCCGAGCCTAACTGCCCCAATGCGCCGGTAACAAGCACTTTCATTGTTTATCTTATCTCCTGTTTCCGTACATTTTTTCATAATAATCCATGTATTCACCACTTATTATAGGTTCCCACCAGGATTTGTTTTCCTTGTACCACTTTATGGTCTTTTTTATTCCTTCCTCAAATCTTGTTTCGGGCTTCCATCCCAGATCCTTTTGTATCTTTGAAGGGTCTATGGCATATCTCAGATCATGACCTTTTCTGTCCTTTACAAAAGTGATAAGGGACTCCGGCTTATCCAGCTCTTTACAAATGAGTTTTACTATGTCTATATTTTTCATTTCGTTGTGACCGCCCACATTATATACTTCTCCGTATATATTGCTGTGTATTATCATATCAACAGCCTTGCAGTGATCTTCAACATACAGCCAGTCACGTATATTTTCCCCCTTTCCGTATACAGGTAACGGCTTGTCGTTCATCGCATTTATGATCATAAGAGGGATCAGCTTTTCCGGAAAGTGATAAGGACCGTAATTATTCGAACAACGGCTGATGCTTACGGGAAGATCATAGGTTCTGGCATATGCCATAACGAGAAGATCTGCACCTGCTTTTGAGCTGCTGTAAGGACTGCTGGTATGAAGAGGTGTTTCTTCGGTAAAAAACAGATCCGGACGGTCAGGCGGAAGATCTCCGTAGACTTCATCCGTAGATATCTGATGAAAACGTTTTACACCATATTTACAACTTGCATCCATCAGTACTGATGTCCCCGTGATGTTTGTCGAAAGAAATACGGAAGGATCCTCTATAGAACGGTCCACATGGGACTCAGCCGCAAAATTAACGACTATATCCGGTCTTTCCTTTTCAAATATTTCATTTATCGTATCTCTGTCACATATATCCGCCTTTATGAACTTAAATCCGGGTTCATCCATGAGAGGCTTAAGGGTGGAAAGATTTCCCGCATATGTGAGCTTATCGATGCATATGATCCTGTTGTCTTTATGTTTTTCATTTTCGTAAAAACAAAAATTGCTTCCTATAAATCCGGCGCCGCCGGTAACTAATATATTCATGAGATCTCCTCAGTCACCGTTATCAATATACTTTCCTTCTATGATGTCCTTCAGATAACGGCCATACTGGTTTTTCTTGAGTTCTTCGTATGTTTTAAAAATCTCGTCTGCGGTTATCCAGCCGTTAAGATAGGCTATCTCCTCCGGACATCCTATCTTTCTGTGCTGTCGTTTTTCCGTAGATTCTACAAAATCCGCAGCTTCCTTCAGACTTTCGTGTGTTCCGGTATCAAGCCAGGTAAATCCCTGCCCCAGTAATTCTACATTCAGGGAATCATCCTTCAGATACAACATGTTCAGATCGGTTATCTCCAGTTCTCCTCTTGCAGACGGAGTAAGACGCTTTGCATAGTCCACAACCCTGTTATCATAAAAATACAGACCTGTTATACAATAATTGCTTTTGGGACTCTCCGGTTTCTCTTCGATAGATACAACCCGTCCGCTGCTGTCAAATTCTACAATACCGAATCTTTCAGGATCATCTACATAATAACCGAATATGGTCGCACCTTTTCCGGACTCCACATTTTTAATGGCATTCCTTATCTGTTTTTTAAAGCCATGACCGGCAAATATGTTATCTCCCAGTATCATAGCAACATTATCTTTTCCGATAAATCTTTCTCCTATAATGAAAGCCTGTGCAAGACCGTCAGGAGACTCCTGTATCTCATATGACAAGGTAATTCCGAAGCGGGATCCGTCCTTTAAAAGATCTTTAAAACGTGGTGTGTCCTGAGGAGTGGAGATTATAAGGATATCCCTTATCCCTGCCTGCATGAGCACAGAAAGAGGATAATATATCATAGGCTTATCATATACAGGCAGCAATTGTTTTGAAGTTACTGTTGTCAGGGGATACAATCTTGTTCCCGAACCTCCGGCGAGTATTATTCCTTTCATAAACATTCTCCGATCTTTTGATGTGATAGCTTGCTTTCAGATCTCTATTATGCTCCGCCTTTGCTGATCCTGACAGCTTCTATCTGTGAATCGCTTTCCACACTTCCTGCTATTTCGTTGTTTCCTACCCAGGGTCCCCACCCGGATTCAGTGGTATAAACCTTGTATTTCAGTACCGGGATATCCTTAACATCATCAGCTGCCGGTGACACAGATATCTTCAGGGCGTTTATCCCGCAATCCTTTTTTATAACTGCAGATTTCCCATTGGATTCGTAAGGCCCCCATCCGACCCCGGGTTCATGGACCGCATAACTTATATCAACCCCCCGGGTTTTTTTAAGGACTGCTCTTATACCTTTTAGTCCTTTGTATGTCCCATTAGTCCCTGTTACAGTATTTTCCTTAACCCAGGGCAGCCATCCCACAGATCTTACATATACCCCGTATGAGATATCATTTTCTTCTGATTTTTCTTCTTCCTTAAAACATATACTGTTTATATTCCTGTTTACACTTTCTGTTATGGCCAGCGCCCCGTATTCATTCATATGGCTGGGAGAATAAAAATATTGATCGACTATCTTAATGTCAGGCTTACTGAAATAATCCAGTATCTTCAATCCGCTCAGCTCTTTTTTCCCTGCTTCCATCATATCGTAAAATATTTTTTTCATGTTTTCGATCACTTCCGGATTCTTTTCAACATATGACGGTGCAAAGGGAAATACTGTTATTATAACAGGGATACCGAGGGGCTTAAGTAATCTGCATATATTCGCAAATCGTTCCGTATTCTCTTTTATCGTATCATCATGGAGCTTTTTCCATATCTTGTCCATACCCTTTTCAAATTCTTCCGGTTTAACTTTTTTTGTGCTTCCGAAATTATTGCTGAGTGAAGACAGGGTTGTTTCATACTTTTTTGAGATCAGCTTCTTCATGGCACGCCACTGCGCGATCTCTTTTTCGGCGTTTTTTCTTAATTCCTTGTAATGCCCCCATTCATCAAATTCGTCATATACCTGCATCCTGTAGAGCATCTGGTTAGAACAGGAAGTATCCCAGTTCGGGCTGTAATACGGCAGATCTAAAATGATATATTTCGTATCCTGCACAAACTTTTTATTATTGACCAGCTCTTTTATATATAACTCATGAGCTCTCAGGTCAAATCCGCTGACGGAAAACTTAAAACAGGAATGGTCTAAAAGATCATTCCTCAAGGCTCTCCTGGAATAAGACATACCGAATATAGCACCTTCAAAAGGATCATCCGAATCCAGATATTCCTTATAAGGACTTTGATATGCACTTTCTCCAAACAAAAGAAACCAGGAAGGTATGATCTTTTCTTCCGGTAATCCCAAGCTGATCAGTCTCTGTTTTATCGTATTGCTGATCTTACGGTCTTTATTGCATATGATAACATGATCCGGGTTTTCGTCCTTAAGCTTATCAGGGGATATGAAGGGCTTATACTCAAACCGCTTTACATTAAAGAGCGCTTTGCCATCATCCGCATCAAATAAAGGCGTAAAATCAGAATAGGCTGTAATCCTTACGTCCTCATCCAATACTCTTTCTATTTGCAGTCTGTTATCAAAAAGACCAAAAATGACTACATCTGTCAACTATACCATCTCCTGTTTCCCAAAACGATCATTTTTCTCTGAATCCCTCGGAATCCTCAATTTTTATCCCGGATGTTCCCGGGGAATTACCGGCGCATACCCCCGTGCTTCCTTCATAAATATATATATCTTTTGATGCATTAAATCGGGATGTATTGTACTCTACAACCGCATTTTTACAGTTCCTTACTATTATACCCGTTTTGCCGCTTCCTGTCACTGTATTATTTTTTATATTGTTTTGATCGGTCTGATATGATTTTATACCATGAATACTGCTGGAACTGACGATATTTCCCGTTATGTTGATCTTGTCTGACATATGGGACAGTATCCCCTTATCTCCCGAATCAGTCACGGTGTTATCCGTCACATTTATGAATTCGCTGTCGTTCTGACATGCGTTAAGCAGTATTCCGTTCTTTCCGCTTGAACCCACATCATTATTTATGACGTTTACTCTTGAATTTTTCAGATATATGCCATGTTCTCCTGATCCTTTTACCGTATTTCCTGTAACATATCCCAAAGAAGATCCCGTAAATACGATAGATGATCTCACAGCGCCGTATATATTGTTGCCGGTCACGTTAATATTACTGTCGTCGTAAACTATAATACCAAACGAACTCCCGGAACCACTGTCATCATCCTTTTTTACAGTGTCTGCATTGATCTTTATAATATTATTTGTTATGTTTCCCGTTGATTTATTAGTACGGATACCTTCACCACAGGACAGTATCTTATTATCTTTGATAACAGTATCCGTATAGTTACAGATATGAACACAGGTATTATTTACATTTTTAAAAATGTTCCCCGTTATTACGATCCCTTTATTACGGGGAGCTTCTTCCGTGGTATAATGACTGCCGGCTCCGGATATGACATTATCAAATGTACATCCTTTTACCTTTACGTTCTGATTCACCGTATCATCAAGCGGTACCGAACCGGGCTCGGCTTTTCCGTCAGCAGAGATATAATCTATATGGAGTGCTTCCATGGACTTATAATTATCATTCTGTATGTTCTGCTCATATGCCGACCCCTCACCTTTATCGCTTCCGGTATAAATATACTGATCTTTAAATGTAACATTACTAACCGTAAGGTTTTCAATACCACTGAAGCCGACCATATGCCTGGAGCATACATTTTTTACCGTACAGTCCTTTAAAACTGCATTTTTGCCATGAAATATCTTCATCAAAGCTCTGGAAGCGACCTTATCCGAACTGTTTCCGTCCCATGTTCCTCCGGATACCGTAATATTTTTAAAATTATCGTATCCGCCGGCCTCACTCTCCAGACCTCCTGTGAGCATAGCCTTGTTCTGATCTGTTCTGACGATCACGGCATCATCATCCAGCCACAGACAGGTATCAGAATAAATGAGAAGGTTTCCGCTTATGTAATAGGTTCCTGCCGGCACCTTTACAACAGTAAGCCCGTTATTCCCTCCTGCCATATCAAGACATTTCTGTATGGCTTCAAAGTCATCTTCTTTATCACTTCCGACCGCACCATGATCTGTGACACTTATCCCGCTTACATCCCACACACCGTAAAAAAATATATTATCAACTGCTGCAGAAGGATCTTTGTCGTCAGTATCTTCAGGCAGATCATATCTGTACACTGATAATCCGCTCCCGGTCGTATGTTTTACAAACGGTCCGCCATGTTCATAATCAATATAGTCATGTACTTTAGGCTTTTCATCTGCTGCAAATGTGCTTCCGGCAAATGATACAAAAGCAAGTGCTGACACAAGGAAAACGGCAGTACTTATTATAGCTGTCTTTACTGTCTTTTTCATGATGCTTCTTTTTTGTTATTCCTCAAATCCGGGTTTTCCCAACAGTCTGAACATATTTTTTTTGTAAAACTCCACCCCCGGCTGATCGAAAGGATTTACTCCCAGCATATATCCGCTGATGCCACAGGCAAACTCGAAAAAGTAAAAAAGCTGCCCAAGTGTAAACTCATTTTTTTTGCTGAACCGGATCAAAATCCCCGGCGTTCCCCCTGCCTCATGGGCCTCAGCCGTTCCTTTAAGGGCACATTTATTAACGAAAGCAAGCGTCTTTCCCGCCAGGTAATTAAGACCGTCCGCATTCTCTTCATCTGCCTCTATGATTATCCTGTTATTGGAATTTTCCGCATACAGGATAGTCTCAAACATTATACGGCTGCCCTCCTGTATGAACTGACCCACAGAATGCAGATCCGTCGAGTATGTAACGCATGCCGGGAACAACCCCTTTCCGTCTTTCCCTTCTGACTCACCATAAAGCTGACGCCACCAGTCGGAAAAAGATCCCATGCTGGGATTATATATGCATAAAACCTCTACTGTCTTTTTGAGGTCTGTCATAAAATGCCTGTAGGCTGCATACTGCAGAGCCGGATTTTCTTCAAACTCCTTTCCCGCACATATTTCCATCATTTTGGCAGCTCCCTGCATGAGCACATCTATATCGGCTCCGCTTACAGCTATGGGAAGAAGCCCCACCGCCGAAAGGACGGAATATCTCCCTCCGATATCATCGGGAATGGTAAATGTAGTATATCCTTTTTCGTCTGCCATGGCCTTCAGAGCCCCTTTTTTTGCATCGGTAGTGGCAAATATACGGTCCGCAGCTCCTTCTTTGCCGTACTTTTCTTCAAGCTTTTTTTTGAAGATACGAAAAGCAATCGCCGTTTCCGTAGTCGTACCGGACTTGGATATCACATTTACGGAAAAATCCCTGTCTCCTATAGCCTCTATAATACTTATGATACTGTCAGTACTGAAATTATTTCCTGTATAGTAAATATCAGGAACTCCGGGATGCTTCACGGTTCCTGACAGAAACTCTATAGCAGCATGCGCTCCCAGATAAGATCCTCCTATCCCTATCACGACAAAAGCTTCAGAATCCCCGCGGATCTTACCTGCAGCAGCTTTTATCCTGGCAAATTCCTTTCTGTCATATTCCACCGGAAGACGCAGCCATCCCAGGTACTCATTTCCCGCACCCGTACCGTCTAACAGGATCTTCCTTGCCTCAATAGTCTTTTCTTTATATTTCTCCAAATCCTCCGCAGAGGCAGAGCTGTGAGAAAAATCAAGTGTAACCTCTGACATTTCTCTCCTCCATGCTGTACTAATATTTTTTTCCGTTCCTGATCGTTATCCGAACTCTTTTACAAACTGTTTTATGATCTTAACGGAATTTTCTATCGCCTTTTTTTCAAATGCGGGGTAATCCATAGTTGCAGAATCGTCTGCCTTATCAGATATAGTCCTTATCACAACATAAGGAAGCCTGTTCAGATATGCAACCTGTTCGATGGCTGCTCCCTCCATTTCCGTACAGAATCCGTGAAAAGTATCCGTTATCATAGCTTTTTTGTCTTTATCTGATACAAACTGGTCTCCGCTGACTACGCGTCCTATATGTACACCTAATTCCGGAACCGCAGTTCTGCACGCCTTTACCGCCATTTCTATAAGATACTTATCCGCCTTGAATGACAGGACATCCATCCGGGGAATCTGACCCTTGGGATAACCGAAGCCCACCGCATCCATATCATGATGAAGGGCATCTTCCGAGATGACCACATCCGCAATATCTATATCAGCTTTAAGAGAACCGGCAATCCCGGTATTTACGATCGAGGTAACACCAAAGTCATCGATAAGTATCTGGGCACAAACTGCCGCATTCACTTTGCCGATACCGCTGCGGACTATGGTAACGGGAACCCCCTCAAGCTTGCCGGAATAAAAAGTCATCCCGGCTTTCTCCTTCTTTTCTGCAACCTCAATGGCCTCGCGGAGCTGCTCAACCTCCTCTTCCATGGCACCTATGATCCCGATCATACAGAACCCCCTTTCAAGTTAATCATTCTGTTATTTCTTAATATGTCATTATCCGTATCATTATAGCAAAATAACACCTTTCATTCAATCTTTTCGGACACACCCGGGCAAACGAATATTGCTTAATGATGTTTTTTCATACGGTCCGTTATATCCTGATCTTACTTTTTTGATACGTAAAACATACAGATAAATGATTGTAATTGACACATCATTTGTGTTACTATTCATCTGAAAGTAATTTGTAAAAAGCATATATGATCGGAGAGGACCCATGAAAAAAACTTTTTTGATATCTGCAGCAACGATCACATCCGTCCTTTGCCTTGCAGGGTGTTCAGGACTGACGGGAACGGATCCAACGGCCGATCCGTCAGAAACACAGACCGAGACAGAAACCACCACCGTTCCCCCTACGACCAGTGTATACAGTGATCCCGAAACAGTGCACTATAAGTCTCCTGAGGAAAGCCAGAGAGATGTAAGCTGGGATATAACCGTAAACAAACTTGAGATCAAAAAATATCTGAAAAATACCAAGGCTTCGAATGATGACTACTCTGCGCGTATTAATACGGCGTCGGGTAACAGCCGCTTTCTGGAACTTGAGCTGACATTAAAAAATACCGGCTATGATACGCAAAGCTATATTACTTACGAATCAGCCGATATCTATACTGAGATTCTGTGGGACGGCAATTCTTATTTTCCCACTTATATATCTGACAATCCCGAAGGATATCAAAAAGAACCTATCTCAAGCTATGTAGATGTTGAGGCCGGCAAGACCGCCACTGTATACGTAGCCTTTGAGGTCCCCAAAGAGCTTGGCGAATCCGACTCACCCCTGAGATACCATCTGTTTTTCAAAAACGGAAATGGTGATGACGAAGTATATATCGATCTCAGATAAGCCCTTAAGGGCTTATTTTTTTGTCCCGATCAACCTTTAAAACGATAGCCCACACCCCATATAGTCTCTATGTATTTGGGTTTTGCCGAGTCAGTCTCTATCTTCTCCCTGATCTTTTTTATGTGTACCGTTACCGTTGCTATATCACCGACAGAATCCATATCCCAGATCTCTCTGAACAACTCTTCTTTTGTATAAACGTGATTAGGATGATCTACAAGAAAGGCTAAAAGATCAAACTCCTTTGTTGTAAAACTCTTTTCATCACCTTCCACAAAAACACGACGTGCTGTCTTATCTATCTTTATACCACGGATCTCCACGATATCATTTTCCGGCTTATTATCCGTGATAAGCCTCTCATACCTGGCCAGATGAGCCTTTACCCTGGCCACCAGTTCGCTGGGAGAAAAGGGCTTGGTCATATAGTCATCCGCTCCCGTACCAAGACCGCGTATCTTGTCGATATCTTCTTTTTTTGCAGATACCATGATTATAGGAATGTTCTTTATATTCCTGACCTGCTTGCATATCTCATAGCCGTCAGTTCCCGGCAGCATGATATCAAGGATGATTATGTCATAATCTTCTTTAAGTGCCGACTCCAGACCGCTGTCCCCGTCCGTTTTTATGGTCACATCAAACCCTGAAAGTTCAAGATAATCTCTTTCGATCTCTGCTATAGCTTCTTCATCCTCTACTATCAGAACCTTGCTCATGTACGTCGCCTCCCTTGTTCTTGATCTGTTTACGTTTCCGTTTGCTCTTAACCTGATTATCCGGCAGCGTCAGCTGCATCCCCTCTTTATATCTTAACAGATTGATATGAAAAGTTGTACCCTCTCCTTCGACCGAATCTACCCAGATACGCCCTTTATGGTCGTCTATGATCTTTTTAACTATAGCAAGCCCTATACCGCTGCCTGTCTGCGGCGATGTCCTGGACTCATCCGTCCTGTAAAATCTGTCAAATATACGGGGCAGATCTTTCATGTTTATCCCTTTTCCGTTATCTGACATAACTATATGTATATAGTCACCTTCATCAAATACCTCTATGGAGATAGTGCATTTTACATCTGCCCGGCGGTATTTAACGGAATTACTGACGATATTGTTTATCACCCTTTTGAGCTGGTTTGGATCTGCCATGGTGTACATGTCATCTCCGCCCCGGAAATTATATTTCAGGATGATGTCCATAGACTCCAGATCCAGCTGTATCTCATCTACACAGTCGTCAAAATAATCTTTAACATTTATCTTCACAAAATCATAAGGTATCCTGTTAGTATCCAGCCTGGAAAACAGTGTAAGCTCATCAATGAGCCGGTCCATATCTTCTACCTTGTTTGCGATGGTAAGAATGTATCTCTGCTGCTTTTCAGGAGTATCCGCTATACCGTCCCGCAATCCTTCCACATAACCTTTGATGGCAGTAAGGGGAGTCTTCAGATCGTGAGAGATATTTCTTATAAGCTCCTTTTCCTCTGCGTCGGATTTTTTCTTTTCATTCTCCGACTTGTTCAGTCTGTATCTCATCTCCTCAAAATCCCGGCACAGATCTCCCAGTTCGTCCTTTTTATCCTGACGTATCTCAAAATCGAGGTTTCCGTCCCTGATGTTCTGGGTTCCCAGTCTGAGTCTGTCTATGGGTTTTATTATGGATCTGTTCAGCCACAGATAAAGGATGAAACTGGTAAACGCAATAACCTCGATTATTATCAATACTACCTGTATCGCTATCCTTTTAAACTGAGGCAGTGTCTGACGAAGAGGCGTTATCAGAAAAACACTTCCGTCTTTCCCCTGATCGGTAAAGGGGGTGATCTTTATTATGGTCTGATAGCTGCCGCCTTTATATACAGCGCCTCCGTCAAGATTGCTTACCGTTTCGTTTGCCGGCAGTATTTTGTCCAGCTCGGCGATCGTATATGGAGATGAATTATAATAAACGGCACTTTCCTGTCTTACGACCAGATATGAAAGCTTTCCGCTGACTTCTTTTTCCAGTTCCGTAAGATAATCCATGTCGGAGAAGCGCTCCGGCGAATCATCTGCGATCTCCCCCACCTTTTCAAATGTGGTGTCGGTTATCTTGCCAAGCAGTGATCCCGATGAATACATATCTGACAGCCTGAAATCCGCACCGTAAGTCTTTCTTATCTGGCCCAGCTCATGTCTTACGATAAACGTTATCGCTATAGCTCCCAGGATAACAGGAAGGGCGGCCATGATAAAAAAGGCTATCTTAAGTTTTGTTCTTAATTTCAAAATGCCACCCGCTTTCTGCTTTTTTTAAACAGGTTATTCATCTAAAAAAAGCCGATTAAGAATCATCTTAACCGGCGCATATCTTTATCCTGTCTTCAGCCTGAATTTTTGCGCTTCTCTTTCATCATTAACAACTTCTATGGAAGCTCCCAGGCTCCTGAGTTTTCCGTCAAAGTCTTCATATCCTCTCTGGATATAAACGATGTCCTCTATTTCGGAAAAACCTTCCGCAGCCAGTGCTGCAAGCACCAGGGCCGCTCCGGCTCTCAGGTCAGGCGCATTTACCTGAGCTCCCGTAAGTTTCTCGACACCATCGATATATACGGTATTTCCTTCTACTTTGCCATGGCCTCCCATACGTGAAAGTTCATCAACATACCGGAATCTGTTATCAAAAACACTCTCCGTGACCATGCTCGTACCCTTTGCAAGAGCAAGCGCTACGGCGATCTGCGGCTGCATATCCGTGGGGAATCCCGGATAAGGAAGAGTCTTTATATT
>CACZTF010000174.1 GCA_902784025.1 uncultured Lachnospiraceae bacterium | reverse complement strand
TGACCTTGCATGGATATTCTTTATGAAAAGTCATTGCATGGCTGCTCCCGGGGAGTGTGGGAACTTTGAATTTCCCAAAGGTTTCAGAAGTTTTTTACTGCAGCTTGCCGAAAAAGGAAAACTGATACTTCTTCTTGATTCCTTCGATGAAGTTCCTACAGGAGAGATAAGAGATGCTTACCTGAAAAGTGTAAGACTGTTTTGTGATGAGTATTGCTCTTTTTTGGAAACCGGGAAAAAAGGAGCACATGTTTTTATTGCTACAAGAGAAATGTCACCGGATACCATGCAGGATGTGGCGGTGGCTTTAAAGGTGGAAAATGACAGACCTCAGGATCATATTTACAGGATAAAGGGTCTGGATGAAGAGGGACGAAAAAAGCTTATCGGTAACTGGCTGCGATACAGCGGCGATGATGACCGTTGTGATGAGATCATTGAAATGACCCGTACCAATCATTTTTTCCGGGATTCCGCCCAAAGCCCGTATACTCTTTCAATGCTTTGTGCCGAGGCAGGAAACAGCTTTGGCAGGATCATGGATCATTTTATAGCATGGCTTAAAAAGATGCTTGGCAAACGGGTCAGCGAGATCAGGGAATCTTTGGTTAAAAATGTAATGTCCCATGGTATAGGTATTTTAGAAAAACTTGCTCTGGAAACAATGAAAAGCGGAAACTATATATTTGGTGATGAGATCCCGGAGAAAATACTCAATGAATATATAGATGCAGAACTCAGAGAAAGAGGAAGTGCGGAACTGTCAGAAACGGAACGTGAAAACAAGATCAGGAGGATCAAAGAAATACTTGTAATGCAGTCAGGTATCGTTACTCATACGGAAGGGGACGAAGATACATTTTCATTTACAGACAGGAATCTGAGGATAGCTTTGGCGTCAAAACGTATAAAAGAGATGATACTGTCAGACAGAGGATACGTGAAATACCGGAAAGAGATATACGGTCAGATGCCGGCAGATGATTATGCGGATGTAATGGTACCTGTTATATGCAGTTTGAGCAGCGGGCACACGGAGACTGCACAGATGCTGATACAAGATCTTGCTTCCGTATATACTAAAGACGGATCAGAAGAAGAGAGTGTTTTAAGGAGCCTTACGGATCTGGTATTGGACAGATATTCACTTAGTATATTAAGTATCCGCAATCCCGGGATTTATGATGAAAGATATGTTTTGTCTGCCCAGAGGATGGCAGTGATGCGTCTCATGTCATCCGGGAAATATGATCCTGAGGGTCAGGAAGCGTATGAGCTTAATAACAATCCGGTGGTGCAAAGGGCGTTGGAAGGAATGAGTTTTTGATATGGAAGAAAATATAAAAAACAATATGAATAACAGATATGATCTGATGATCAGTATAGCTGATATGATAGAAAGATCATTCCGGGGAGATGAAAGCCGGATAAATGAAACTTTAACACTTTGCCAGTTTTTCATGCTGCAGGATATCAGTGATTACAGTGATGAAGAAATGCTGAATATATCAGGATTTATAAGAAAAAAGACAGAAGAAGCCGGTGCCGGTATCACGGATGAGTATATAATAACGGAAATATTTGAAAAGGATCTGGAAAAGATCGCGCGCCCTTCGGAAAAAACATTTTTTGAAAAAAATGCTGCAGTCGTCAGGTCGGTGTTTGAAAAAAACGGGATAAAATACAGGGAACTTCATCCATGTTTTGATCTGATGATATTTGAACTATGTTCATTGTCCCGGGAGACGGGAATGAGGGGTTTCAGGATAGAAACGGTGCTTGACAGACCGGGTAAGATCTGCAAAGTGATCAGAAAAAGCAAGGCGGGGGATCTTCCGGATGAAGATGTAACCGGGATCGCTGATGTATTATCCGAAACAGAGCTGGTTCACATGCTTAAAGAGGCGTTTGTTTTATAAATGGTGATCAAATGATCACAAAAAGCATGAAAGAGGATTCAGGAAACACAGGAAAATATATATGAATAATAGTAAAAATATTAAAAAAGAAAAAACGGGGGGGGCATGGATATAAGAGAACGGTCAATGCATACAGCAGCCGGAATACAAGGGGCTGACAGCTATATTACGGATTATCTGCAAAAGCTCTCAGAAAGAACAGCGTTTATTGTTTCGGACCGGATAGCAGGCAGAAGGGATCTGACCACAGATGTTTTTATTCCTCTTGAGCTGGGAACGCAAAATATTTTTGAGGACGGAGACCTTTCGAATAAAAGAAATCTCATTATAGCCGGTGCCGGATCAGGAAAGACTACTTTGCTTAAGCGTCTTGCATATATTTATGCTTTACGTTGTCTGAACACTGCCGGGATCATGGACCCCGCATATGCAGATTCTCTGACGACAGATCATGACCATGTCAGATCAGATGAAGAACTTATCTCTGAGTATTCTTTACCTGATCAGGGTTTTCCCATACTTCTAAAGCTAAGGGATATGAAAGAATACGGGTACAGTATCTGTCAGGCTGCAGAAGATCAGGCCGGAGGGGTGCCGTCAGATGCTCTTTTATTTCTTGACGGTCTGGATGAACTGCCTGAAGAGAAAAGAGATGTCTTTCTTGCGGAGCTTGAAAAAATATGTGAAGAAAAACCCGATATATATGTTTACATGACCACGCGTATATCAGGTAAGAGCGGGACGGAAACGGCACAATATCTGGAAAATTTAAAATTCAAAGAGGTGACCTTAAATCCTCTGACGGACGAACAGATGATAAAATATGTTCAAAAGCGTCTTTATGCTGCAGATATCAATGATCCCGAAAAAAATACTGAAAAGATGCAGCGTATAATAAAAAAGCTAAAAGGATACGGCGGTCTGCTGTGCAGACCGCTGGAGCTGGATGCTATCATTGACACTGCTGACAGCCCGGATACAGATGCAGTAACGGACAGGTATTCCCTTTTTGAAAAAATGCTTTTTCAGCTTTTGACATCAAGGGACAGTCTGACCGATAAAGAAGCAGTATTTTCTGACGGGATGACTATCCTCGGAACTGTTTCTTTTCTGACCCAGTGCAGGGAAACTGTGTATATAAATAGTGAAATCATCAAAGAAGCTGATAAGATCCTGGGTAATGAATCCTTTGCAGTTTTTAACAACAGTAACGGAATTGGTGATTTTTTGGAAAAACTGTCAAAAAGTACGGGTATCATAGAAAAGACCGGTGAGTCGGTTTACTCTTTTCCTGCCAGGTCATATCAGGAGTTTTTATGTGCTTTTTATTGTATAAATGATGGTTATGACCGTCCGGATCTGTTCCGGATCGTTTGCGGTAACATCAATAACTCTTTTTGGCTTGAGACCATTATCTTTATCATGCAGGGTATAAAGGAAACGGATGCCCCGGAATTTGACCGTATGATCAGATATGTATTCAGTAATATGGAGGATGAGGAGTCCCTGAAGCAGGTAGTGGAGTCGGTACCTGTGACCTGTGACGGACAAGCTAAAGTCCTTTGTGAGCGTCTGTTCAATGAGAGCAGTTTCCGGGACGGGGAGATAATGTTTGCATATTTAGGGACTGATACCGGCAATTTATGGCAAAAGGTGATCAGTGAGAATATATTGTTTTCCTGTTTAAGCTCTGAAAACGGCCACATTTGGAGAAGAGTGATCGATCATCTGTACAGAGAGAGGATGAAGGAAGAAGTGATCTTCGGAAATTTCCGTGACATGTTCAAACCATTCCTGAGAGCAACGGCATTTTGCAAGATAATGGAAGGAGACAGGCTGCCCGAAGCTGATACTATAGGAGATTTGCTGGATTCGGAAGATCGCTGTGATAACCTGTTGGGAGCATGTATATTATCCGAACTGGCCTATATAGGATTTGGTGAAAAACTGGAAAACAGAAAGGATGAGGCAAAAGCTGTTATCTGCAGCTTCAGTAATGTAAAAAGGCTGGATCAAATTGCCCATGAGAACCTTGATTATGTCTGTATCAAGGCCTTGTCAGATATATGGCTGTCAGATACAGAAGCAGGTAAAGAAGCAGAAAAAGCGCTTGATGATAAGCTTGTTAAGCATTTGATAGAAATGATGAACAACTCTGAAGATGAGCTTGTGGAGCTTTGGGATTTTGGAATAAACGGTACGGATTTCATGAACGGTCTGAGATCTTCGCACCTGGCTTCAGCCATTGGCTGTATGCCCGTTAGTAAAAGGTATACCCGTGAGTATATTACAAATCTTTCAACTACTGTGTTTATCAAAGGTCAGTTTTTATTCCTCAGGGACCTTTGGGAAATCGACATGGTGGGAACGGCAGCTGCAAATGCGTATTGTATACGTGACCGGAAAATGTTTTCTGATTTATGGGAGACAAGTGTAAAAGACATAGTAGAACAGGGGGAATGCGGTGAAAGGGAGCAGAATCTTTACAGATTGCAAACAAAAAGACTTGAGGAGGCGGGGTATTTTTAAAATTTTTTAAAGGGAATTATTTAACATTTACAGGGTTTGCCACGCATAATGCGTGGTTTTTTTATTGGTGTATCATTGGTCCGTTCTTTTGATTTCTTTTGATTAAAAAACACACTACCATGACAAAAAAATGTAACACTCTACAACCATTCTGTGTATAAATTAATGTAAAACACAAAACAAAAAAGGATATCATGATACACTTTATAGTTTTACAAATAATTTTGAGGAGGATGGAACAATGTATAAAGTTATAAAAAAGAAAATGCTTGTTTTCGCTCTTGTGTTTACAGCCATCTTTGCAGGCATCGCAGTTCCGACTGCCGTAAATATGACATTTATTGAAACTGCAGAAGCGTCACAGGGGATATATATATCTAGAGCAGGACAGGTTGTTGACAGCATGACATTTAACGGAAAGACAATACAGTCTGTTTACGCACCAAGAAGAACCATAAGTAATTACAACTGGGATACCACATACTGCTGTGCAGCGCTTGTAAAAAGGTTTTATTCCACCGTTTACGGTATAACAGTTCACAATCTGTATCCGGGGAATAAACCTCTTGTACTCAATAATAAAGGTTATTTTACAAAAGTAAGCAATCCTCAGATCGGAGATATCATAGCATTCCCGGATCATTGGGGGATAGTAAAGAATATAAACGGAAATAATGTAACGGTGTTTGAGCAGAATGCATGGAAAGATACGAAT
>CACZTF010000173.1 GCA_902784025.1 uncultured Lachnospiraceae bacterium | reverse complement strand
ATTCATCCATAAATGATGAGATAGATAAGCTGCGTCATTCCGCTACAGCTGCTTTATCTGAAAGAAAGGACGTGATAATAGTTGCGTCCGTTTCATGCATATACGGACTTGGTGCCCCCATAGATTATCAGAATCTGACAGTTTCCTTAAGACCGGGTATGGTCCGTGACAGGGATGATGTTATAAAAAAACTTATAGAAATACAATATTCCAGAAGTGATCAGGATTTTCACCGTGGAACCTTCCGTGTAAAGGGTGATGTAGTGGATGTATATCCTGCCGGATCAGGAGGAGATGCCATTAGGCTGGAGTTTTTCGGAGATGAAGTGGAATCTGTCAAAGAGTTTGATTCTCTGACCGGAGATATAAAGGCTGATCTGGAACATACTGTGATCTTTCCCAATTCCCATTATGTAGTAGATAAAGAAAAACAGGAAAAAGCCATAGAGGCTATACGGGCGGAACTGAAGGAGCGTATAGCATTTTTTAAAGAGAACAATAAGCTTATTGAAGCACAACGTATAGAAGAACGTACAAATTTTGACATGGAAATGCTCGCCGAAACAGGTTTTTGTTCCGGGATAGAAAACTATTCAAGGCATCTGTCCGGGTTGCCGGCAGGAACGCCTCCATATACCCTTATGGATTATTTTCCTAAAGATTTTCTTATAATCGTAGATGAGTCGCATATAACAGTTCCCCAGGTAAGGGGTATGTATGCAGGGGATCGCTCGAGAAAGACTACGCTTGTAGATTACGGATTCAGACTGCCGTCGGCTCTTGATAACAGACCCTTGAATTTTACAGAATGGGAGAGTAAGATATCACAGATGCTTTTTGTTTCGGCTACGCCTTCGGATTATGAATCAGAGCATGAGATTCTCAGAGCCGAGCAGGTTATCAGACCCACAGGTCTGCTGGATCCTGAGATCAGTGTCTGCCCTGTAAAAGGACAGATAGACGATCTTATCACACGGATCAATAAAGAGACATCTGCGGGGAATAAGGTCCTGGTAACAACACTGACCAAGAAAATGGCTGAAGACCTGACTTTATATCTTAAGGAGGCAGGCATAAGAGTTAATTATCTTCATGCAGATATAGATACCCTTGAAAGGCAAAAGATCATACGGGATATGCGCCTTGACGCCTTTGACGTGCTTGTGGGGATCAATCTTTTAAGAGAAGGTCTTGATATTCCCGAGATCAGTCTGGTCGCGATACTGGATGCTGATAAAGAGGGATTCCTGAGAACAGAAACATCGCTTATCCAGACAATAGGGCGTGCCGCAAGAAATGCAGACGGACATGTGGTCATGTACGCTGATACTGTCACGCAGTCTATGAAAAAAGCCATAGATGAAACTGCCCGAAGACGTAATATACAGCAAAAGTATAATGAAGAAAACGGAATAACACCGAAGACCATACAAAAAAAAGTAAGGGATCTGATAAGCATATCCAAGGCTGCAGAGAGTACGGCTGAAAATGGCGAGATACTCAAGGATGCAGAATCTATGAGTGATAAAGAACTTAAAAAGCTGAAAAGCGAGATTGAAAAGAATATGCACAGGGCAGCAGCGGAGTTGAACTTTGAAGAAGCCGCGAGGCTCCGTGACAAAATGATAGAGTTAAACAAATATATATATGATCGGTAGTCATTGTATCTTTAATATGACTAAAGGATCATGGAGAGATCATAGAAAGGTAAAAAAGTTGAGCAGAAAATTAAAAAGATCAAAAGCAGGTATCACGGTGGGTATAATATTTTTGGCGTTAGCTGTGGTATTTATAATATTACTCATAAGGGTTCTTTCGGGAACGACCATAGAGCAGGGGCTTCTTCCCATGAGCATTATATTTGCAGGATTTGGCGCTGCCTGTTTGATATCCGGCATTTTTACATTTGCATGTAAGACCTTTATGCGAAAAGTTATAATAACCTTTTTTATTGCAATCCCCATTATAATAGTGGGGGTTATAATATCTGTAACAGTTATGGTACGTGTATGGGGGGTTTTGTGAAAAAGAGATATAAAAAAAGTCAGGGAAAAACCTGACTTTTTTATGTGGCAAACTGAAAAGTATGATCTGAAATGAATGATCGATAAAGACCGGATCACATCTCAGAGGTTTTTGCAACACCTGTACGTATCGCAGCATCGGAAACTGCTTTTGCAACAGCCTTTCCCACTCTCGGATCAAAGGGATCGGGAATTATGCGGTCAGGAGAAAGATCATCTCCTGTTACGAGTCCGGCAAGTGCAGCAGCGGCAGCGATCTTCATTTCTTCGTTTATCTCCCGGGCACGTACATCAAAAGCACCTCTGAAGACACCGGGAAATGCCAGTACATTATTGATCTGGTTAGGGTAGTCGCTGCGTCCGGTGGCTACGATAAAAGCTCCTCCGGCTTTAGCTTCGTCGGGATATATCTCGGGTTCGGGATTCGCACAGGCAAATATGACAGGGGCCTTTTCCATAGACTTTACGGTCTCCGCATCTAAAAGACCGGGGGCTGATATACCTATGAAAACATCAGCGCCTTTTAATGCGTCCCTTAATGAACCTTTGAGTCCTTCAGGATTTGTGATCCCGGCCATCTCTTTTTTAACAGGATTCAGATCGTCACGGTTCCCATAGATCGTGCCTTTTCTGTCTGTCATTATTATATTTTTAAAACCTGCGTGCAAAAGAAGCCTGACGATGGCCACGCCTGCAGCTCCGGATCCTGAGGTTACTATACGTACATCTTCCTTTTTCTTTCCGGTAAGCTTTAGGGCGTTTGTAAGGCCTGCAAGTGTAACGATGGCCGTTCCGTGCTGGTCATCATGAAAAACAGGGATATCCAGTCTTTCATTCAGTTTTTTTTCTATTTCAAAGCATCTGGGAGCAGAAATATCTTCCAGGTTGATACCGCCAAAAGAACCGGAAAGCCTCACTACTGTTTCAGTGAACTCGTCCGGATCTTTTGTGCTGATACAAAGAGGAAATGCGTCCACATCTCCGAATTCTTTGAACAGAACGCATTTCCCTTCCATGACGGGCATACCCGCTTCCGGTCCTATATCACCCAGTCCCAGAACTGCAGTGCCGTCAGTAATGACAGCACATAAATTTCCTCTGCGGGTAAGGGCATAGGATTCTTCTTTATCTTTTTGTATGACCTTGCAGGCCTGTGCAACGCCGGGAGTATAGGCAAGAGAAAGGTCATCTTTTGTCCTTACGGGGACTCTGGAATGGATCTCTATCTTTCCCTTCCACTCCCTGTGCAATCGCAGGGATTCAGTAGAATAATCCATATCAGCCGAAGAACCTCTTTATCTCAATCTCGGCATTTTCGACGGAATCAGATCCATGGATTATATTCTGTCCTGTAGAATTTGCAAAATCTCCTCTGATGGTTCCTGCTGTTGCTTCTTCGAATTTTGTGGCACCCATTATGATACGAAGCCCCTGAACGGCGTTTTCGCCCTCTACTATCATGGCAAAAACGGGACCTGATGTCATGTATTCTACGATCTCCGGGAAGAAAGGCTTGTCTGCGATATGTGCATAGTGCTCCTTAAGGATAGCCTCATCCAGCGTGATCATCTTTGCATCTGTAATAGCGTAACCCTTTCTCTCTATACGGGCTATAACCTCACCCATAAGACCTCTTTTTATACAATCGGGTTTAAGCATGATATAAGTTCTTTCCTGAGCCATTTTGATCCTCCTTAAATAAACAGAAAATTTGTAAGAACTGCTTCAAGGCATATGTAGCAAGCCTTAAAACGCATGACAGAGATTATATCATGAAATGACCATGGGGTCAAAATCAGATATATTTGTCTGCAAAATCAAACAGCCTCTTAAAATAACTTTCTTTATCATAATAACATGCGCATACATGCTCGCCTTCCGGTACCGTATATATTTCCTTAGGGTCATTGGCATTATCATAAAGGATCTGCACCATATGAAATGGTACGAAACTGTCTGCCCGGGCGTGGATAAAAAGAACAGGTAAATGACTTTTCCTCAGCTGGGTGACAGAATCTGCCCCGAAAAAAGAATAGCCGGCTTTTATCTGGGCCACCAGGTCAGCGGCGTAAAGGATAGGGAAAGAAGGCAGATGGAGAGATTCCTTCATGAGTATCTTGTACATTTCTCCGACAGATGTAAAACCGCTGTCCTCCACAACACATTTTACGTTTTCCGGAAGGTTCTCCCCGCAGGCCATCATGACGGCAGAAGCTCCCATTGACTGACCGTATAAAAGTATTTCAGCATCGCAGTCCTTTTTTACGATCTCCTGGCACCACTGTTTTATATCAAGTCTTTCCAGCCAGCCCATACCGATATATTTTCCTTCACTTTTTCCATGGGCCCGAAGTTCTATGAAAAGAACATTGTATCCTTTGTCATAAAATTCCGGACCGAAAGAATACATATCAGTGATAGTACAGTTATAACCGTGAACGATGATGGCATATTTGTGTGATCCGTTATTTTTATAAAGTTCTCCGTAAAGCTTCAGATCATCAAAAGATGTAATATTCATTTGCTCACAGGGAGTTTCATCCTTCCATGAAAGACCGTTATGTCTCATTTCCGAATGGACGGCAGCCATTTTTTTAAAGTAAGAAGTATTGCGTCCTTCGTTTTTTTCTTTTGTTCTTTTTTTGTTTGAATATTTCTTTGTTCCTCGTCTTATTGCCATATTCACGTAATAATTACCGACACTGACCACCAGAACTCCGATGGCGCATCCGATTGAAGCCGCTGCCAGGGCAGTCTTGAGATGTTTTTTATTCATGGGAACCTCCGATCAGAATGAAAAATGTTTTTCTTCAGAATTATGATCTTTTGCATATGGTTATGGCTGTTTACAGATCCAGTATCACTTTGATGTTTGAAGGGTTATCAGCTTTTTGAACATAATCGTCTGTATTGCCGAATCCGTATGCTGCATATACAAAAGGTACTCCCGCTGCTTTACAGGCTTTTGAATCAGAAGCGGTATCTCCTATATATACCGGTCTTTTAAGACTGTTCCTTTTGCATATAAGAGATATGTTATCACTTTTACCATTTCCCGTATCCCCCCAGCAGGTATAGTCTTTAAAAACTCCGGTAAAACCGTGGGCTTTTATAAAAGCTTCTATATAACCGCTCTGACAGTTGCTGACTATAAAGACAGGAGCTTTTTTTGCAGCAGCACATATAACATCACGTATTCCCGGAAAGAGGAAGCCGCCGGTCTTTAGTAAAAATTCATTTTCATAAATACCCATATCGTCCATAAGTGCATTACGGACAGCAGCATCTTCGTTGGGAAAAAGGTTAGCTGCTATATCATACATAGGAAGCCCCATATTTTCGTAAAGATCCTGACGGGTGATATCTTCTCTTACTATATCAGGCCTGGTGCTGAGCAGCTCATTCCATGCCTGTGCTATCTGGGCAGATGAGTCCCATAAAGTGCCGTCAAGGTCAAATATTATCCCGTCTGTATTTTTTAGATCATGATCAAATTGCGTTGACATTTTATCCACCATGTAATATATTATTTAAAGTTGCTTTGAAAGCATACAGGCTCTATTATATACTTTTTGCCTGTACAAGGCAAAGTTTTCTTCTTTAATCTTAACAGTATGATATGCTACTGTGGCTCAGTTGGTAGAGCAGCTGATTCGTAATCAGCAGGTCACCGGTTCAAGTCCGGTCAGTAGCTT
>CACZTF010000172.1 GCA_902784025.1 uncultured Lachnospiraceae bacterium | reverse complement strand
CTGCGCTTCTGTCCTTAAATACTCCAAGTTTATAATACGGTATCATTTCATCTCTCATCCACTCAAGAGCTTCCTCGGGTGTCTTCCCCCAATTAGTCGGACAGGCAGAAATAACCTCAACTAAAGAAAAACCTTTCTTGTTTATTTGATTCAGAAAAGCTTTCTTTATAGCTTTTTTTGCTTTTCGGACATTTCCAGGACTGTTTACTGCAACTCGCTCCAGATATTCAGGTCCATCAAGCATGGAAAGCATCTCACAAATTTTAATAGGGTATCCGGCAGTATTTACATCACGTCCATATGGAGATGTCTGAGTGACCTGTCCTGGAAGTGATGTAGGAGCCAGTTGCCCTCCAGTCATTCCATATATTGCATTATTTACAAATATGATGGTTATGTTTTCATTCCTATTTGCAGCGTGTACTGTTTCCGCTGTACCAATCGAAGCAAGATCACCGTCTCCTTGGTAGGTGAAAACAATCAGGTTATTTGGATCTGATCTCTTCACTCCTGTCGCCACAGCGGGTGCTCTTCCGTGGATCGCCTCTACCATGTCACAGTTGAAATAGTCGATTGCTCTGACAGCACATCCAACTGGTGCTATTCCAACCGTTCTCCCCTCGATTCCCAGCTCGTCAATTGTTTCTGCAATCAGCCGATGAATAATACCGTGTGTGCAGCCGGGACAATAATGAAGTGGATAATCTGCCAATGCGTGAGGTTTGTCAAATATTACCATTTAGTCACCTATCCTTTCTGCAGCTTTCCTTATAGCCAATACTACTTCTTCCTGAGAGGGGATCATGCCTCCGACCCTATTGCAAAGATCTGTTGGCACCTTGCATTCAATCGCAAGCTTAACATCTTCAATCATTTGCCCCATGGAAAGCTCAACACTAATAAATTGTTTTGCAGTACCAAGAGCCTTGCGGAACACATCTACAGGAAATGGCCAAAGTGTAATAGGACGGATAAGTCCTACCTTAATCCCTTCGGCCCTAGCTTCGTCAACAGCATTCTTTGATACTCGTGCTGCTATTCCGTAAGCTGCTATAACTATCTTAGCGTCATCCAGCATATATTCTTCTGCCATTGCCTCTTTTTTTGTTACCTCAGCATATTTTCTGTACCTGTCAAGAACTTTCTGCTCCAGAATTTCAGGTGACAGGAAGAGGGAATTCACAATGTTGTGAGGCCTTTTCATTCCAGTTCCTGTTACCGCCCAATTTTTCTCTGCAGATTCTCTTTGTTCAAAATTTAAGCTTATGGGTTCCATTATCTGGCCAATAGTACCATCTGCCAGGATCATCACTGTCATTCTGTATTCATCTGCTAGCTCGAATCCACGAATTGTAAGCTCTGCCATTTCCTGAACGGATGCCGGAGCAAGGACGATCATGTGATAGTCTCCATGACCACCGCCTTTAGTAGCTTGAAAATAATCTGCCTGACCAGGCTGTATCCCGCCTAGCCCTGGTCCTCCTCTCTGACAATTAACAACAAGAGCTGGAAGATCTGCGCCGGCTAGTGCAGATAATCCTTCACTCTTCAGTGAAATGCCCGGACTAGAGGATGAAGTCATTGCTCTTTTTCCTGCGGCTGAAACACCATAAACCATATTGATAGCAGCAAGCTCACTTTCTGCCTGAAGAAATGTTCCTCCTACCTTAGGCATTCTTTTCGCCATATACGCTGCAATTTCTGTGTGAGGTGTGATCGGATAGCCGAAATAATGTATGCATCCTGCAATCATCGCCGCCTCAGCAATAGCCTCATTTCCTTTCATCAATACCTTTTCTGCCATTTTCACACCTCACTTCTCTATGCGGATAATACAATCCGGGCACATCACTGCGCATGATGCGCAAGCAACACATTTGCTTTCATCAATGCATTCCGCCGGATGATGCCCTTTTTTATTTATAATGTCCTGGGAAATTCGTAGAATCTTCAGTGGACATACATATACGCATAGCCCACAGCCTTTACACTCATCCATTTTAAATGTCAGTTTTGCCATTTTTACCTCCCACTCAACATGATATCTCTATATTTTTTTCTGCAGATTCAGAGAAAATACGTCCCCGATTTTTTCCTTGAGTTCTATGGCAATACACTCATGCGCACATGTCATTACAACAGGCAGGCCAGTGTGGTTTGCAATT
>CACZTF010000171.1 GCA_902784025.1 uncultured Lachnospiraceae bacterium | reverse complement strand
GTCGGAATCGGTGTTATCTATAAATCTCCATTTTCCGTCAAAATACGCGATATTGAACTCGTGATTTATCTGCTGGTCCTCCCTTAGATCCTGATATATGGTCACGCAGGGGATCCCCGCAGTCTGGAAAAGGATCTGGGTCAGACGCGAATACCCGAAGCAGCTCGTTTTGCCGGATTTTCCTGACTTATCCGCATCCATTATCCTCTGATACACATCCCACGGGTTGTACGAGAGTCCTGTTCCCGTTTCGTATTCTATATGATCCACAACCCAGATACATATAGCTTCTGCCTTTTCCCTGTCTGTTTTACAGCCCTTTGTGATGGTCTTTACAAGCTTTTCTATCTCTTTTTCTTTTTCAGTGTCTCCCTGAAGCCACCAGAGCTCATTCTGCTCCTCGAAAACTTCAGGATCCTCCAGATAATGGATGGCTCTTCTCAGGGACCCTACCACTTCTCCCCATTCGCAGTCCGGACAGTTTACTATTCTTTCAAGAGACGGACAGCTTGAGAATGAAGAGTTCTCTACCAGGGCCTTGCTCTTTTTGGCAAATCCTACGCCTATAAGAGAAGTACAGCTTGAAAACGCTCTTTTTCCGATCTTTGTAACTTTGGAAGGGATATCTATATACAAAAGCTCCGAACACCCGTAAAAAGCCTCGTCTCCTATAGTTTTCAGTTTCCCCGGAAGGGTGACTTTTTTTAGCTTCGAACAGTTCTTAAAAGCTGCCTTCTCTATGCCTTTTACCGTAACTTTAGATATCTTCTTCGGTATTTTCGCCTCTGTGATGTTTTTGTCTGCACCGGTAACCGAACCGGTACTCTTATCAAAATAGATCTTTCCTCCTTTTACGGCATAAGTTACCTGTGACGCTGCAGAAGTCTCTTTCGTCGATAACGTCGAAACCATATGCATCACAGTCAGGATTACTGCCAGTACAGAGACGATCTTCAGAAATGCTCTTTTTTTTCTATATCCCATTTTTTCCTCCTATAGCTTCCTTATCTTCCTTGTCAATGTCACCTCGAGAACACTTTCAGCGTTTCCTCGTTATATATCTGGCTACAGATTAAGTATAACTCACTCAGCGCGCTTTTTCAATATAACAATATAAAAAGATAAGTTCTTCACCGGTCCTGTTCAGCGTTTGCTCTTATCATAGGGAATACCTTCAGCTTTCGGTGCGCGTGACTGTATCTGCATAAAATCAGGAGCAGGAAAACCAGTCCTTATCATAAATGAAATTAAACGGAAATCATTATACCAGATATTATAAATTTACCAACTTTCATTTTGGTAAAAAAAGAGGCTCTCTTATTGTGAGAGCCATTTCATTTTATATATTACTAACTTAATATTGCCTTAGCCTTTTTCTCTGCCTCTTCTCTGCTTAAAGAGGGATCTAATTTCATATAGTTTCTTGTAACTCTTTCAAAAGTATCAGTTTTTTCTTGCATAATTCCTTGAGATATCCCCTGAGATATGCCCTGAGATATGCCCTTAGCCAACGACTCAGCTATTATTTTATCCGTTTCAAGTTTTAACACTCTTCCGCCCATAATATCACCTAACCCTTTCTTCAAAGATTTTCTGTTTCTGGTAATATACTTACTGATCCTACTGATCAGTTCTATTAGTTTTCTACGATAACCATCTTGATCGTAAGGTAAAGCATTTTCTATGCAACCAATGATATCCTCATATTCCTTGATAAGACTCTGAAATCTTACTTTATCTCTCTTAAAAGGAAGATTATCCTCGTATTTCAAAATGTAGTATGGAAGAAACATAAGAAGTTTTTTCTTGAACAATTCATCCTTACTATATTTCCGTAGTTCTATCACCTTTACAGTATAGGTATGAGACTTACCATCCGGAAACTTAACTCGTAACTTCTTGTTACGATAGGCCGTTTTTTCACCCCGCAGATAAACCACACATGACCTTGGAAATGTAACTTCAAATCCATCCGAAGTCTCTATCCATCGTTCTATCGCTATAGAGGCATCATACTCAAACATTCTGAGTATCATATGATCAGAATCTGTACTCTGGCACTCAATATGATAAATGTGCCCACAGATCTTGACTAAAGCATCCGTAATAATCCTCTTGTCTTCAAGATGTCTCTCATTACGAAGCTGTTCAAATTTGTCTTCCTCAGTATAAGAAGTACCAAATGCTTCATTAATTAACGGTATCAATAGTTTTGGCATCTTCTCACACATTGTCCGGAACACATCATCAAAAATGTGGACCGTTCTTGGACCGCGCTTACTTTCAGTCTCATTTGTTCGTTTTGAAATTTGTTTTTCAGTTTTCATATGTCCTTTCTTGCTGAAGGAAAGGAGTATGAGTATAAGGTTTGACAATATTATATCAAAAACAGTAAAGATTTTCAACCATTATTTCATCTACTTGAAACGGGGGGGTGATTCAGCAGCCTTTTTTTATAAAGAACTCGAGGCTAGACTGGCGAAAAATAGTATATACGTTAACTTCCTGAGGTAAGTGACACTCAATAGAATTTTGAAAATGTGAGCCTGCAAAAAGTGGCTCGAAACCGCAGGAAATCTAC
>CACZTF010000170.1 GCA_902784025.1 uncultured Lachnospiraceae bacterium | reverse complement strand
ATGCCATCTGATGAACAAGCGCTTCAAGTTCGTATATTATTACGACGAAACAGAAGAGACTGTTCATATAGTAAACATCTGGGATACTCGAATGAATCCCAAAACTCTAATTAAAAGTATTAGATAATCAACTCAGAGAAAGCTTCCGCACACTTTTCATATGTGTATTCCCAAATGTCGTTGGAGACAAGCTCCCCATCGAAATATATTTTCATAATCACTCCAATATAATTTCACCATCTTTGACTTTGTCAATTGTTGCCTTCCTATGATAACCTTTCTTTGTAAACTCATTTATCCAAATAAGACGCCTCGAACCATCACCATAAGGTTGCAATCTAAAATGTCCACTAACTAAGAATGATTCATCATTAGAAATCTCAGTATACCACTTACTGTCAAATTTATAGTAATCAAGTCCTGGTTCGGTTACTACCTGAGTTTTTTTATTTTTCTTTATCTCTTTCTTAATTATCGTTGTATTTTTTACTAGTTGGACCTCTGCCCATTGTCTTAAGCATAGATAATCTAGGACCATATCAATGTAATCTCTAATATTAACTTCTAGACAGTTGTCCAATAAGGGCAAAACCATACATTCCAATTGATGTCCTTCTCCATTAATTCTATCTTTCGGTGTTGCGCAAATATAGTATGTTGGAATAGTCAAATACTTGTCAATATTGTTTTGGAATATCCACAATGTTAAGCAACCATTCTTTATACTATATACGACATAACATCCTTCTATAAAATAAGGACTACGAACAATTCCATTTTCGTTATCAAGTTCTTCAAGGATGTCCATGTGAAATTGGGTAAACTTCATGTAAGACTTATCCATAGTATTTACGAATGTCCTAGAAAATGTCACTAGATTACGACAATTTCCTTTTATTAGAGACAATTCATTGATAGCATTTTCTCTATCAGAGTCTATTACACTGCCAATGTTTTTATACCAATTTAATATACTTTGTGGTAAATTCCTATTATCTAAATTAAACAAATATCGGAATAAAGTGATTTCATTTATGCTTTTATTCTTCATATCATCGACATATACTTAATGTATTGATCACCTATAAGTCTTCACCATCAGCATGGTTATATTCATTATCATAGAATATTGTAATGTAATATTCGCCATAATTTTCACAGATTCTGAACCATACTGGCTTTTTAAATATTAAATCCATACTGATTCTCATAGCAATGTTTGTTGCCTCTTTTGTAATTTTTTCGGTAGAATTCTCTAATTGCTCTTCTGAGTATGTTTTCAGAAGTTCATTTCTTACCCGTTCCTTTATAAATAAAGTATCTACTTTCTGATAAAATATTGCTTCATATTTCTTATCATGAACTGCCATCTCATAGGAAATATCCTCATCCTCGGATAAAGTATAATCTTCCAAAGAAACATATCTTTTATTGTTTTCAAATTGACTCACAAGTCTATTGAAACGTGTCTTTATATCCGCTTCACTACGGGTATTGGCATCACAAACCATTATACGATATACTTTGTTATTGTTTGTTCCTATGTAAAGGCGTACATCTACTCCATTAAACTCACCTTCTAGAAATTCATTATTTCCAAACTTCTTTGGCGAATAACCTTTGGCAATGAGTTTCTGTTTCATTTCAGATTTAAATCCATCAATTGGAATACCGAGAAATGTTGTAACATCTTTCTGAGCGTAAATGGCTATACAAAATAGGGCCATTACCGAACTTATTATTAGTCTTTTCATATTTTATACAATTCTAAATTATTTTATTTTTAATTCCCATGATTGATGGAGTTTGTTCCATTTCTCGCTGTGGGCACCTAAAGCACCAATTTGGCGTGGGTGTGCCAATGGGAGAACGTTTACGGTATGGCCGTCAACGGTAGCAGCCGTGACGGTACCGTAACCATATAAATCAACATATTCCTGCAGGGATTTAAAAGGAACTTCAGCCACTCTGTTTAAGAACTGAGCTATGGGTATATCACCAAGGAGGATTAAAAGACCAGCCTTAGACTCCTTTAGTTCTGCAACAATCTCCTTACATCTTTTTGCGTCGCAGAATACGGTTGGTCGCTTTGGGATGGTCACCTCATTTAATCCATACTTCTCAATTAATGGATTATATTCTTTCTCTATCACTTTAGCCTGCCCGTCGTTTATACGTGTTTCAGGAAGGAGGTCGCACAACCAGGCATCTTTCCTTGTATAGCCAAGAGCTCCAAGAATATGCTCGTCGAGTACTTTGGCTGAAGGGCCGTTGAGATGCGTTCCTGCAGGTTCAAGTGTGCCGACTTCTTCAGGGATTTGTATCTTTGATATAATCTCCCTTGCTTCTTCTACGTTACCATCCCAGAAGATACGTGGTTCACT
>CACZTF010000169.1 GCA_902784025.1 uncultured Lachnospiraceae bacterium | reverse complement strand
CATGGCAGGGTATCACCAGTATTTTGCTGTAAAGAAAGCGATCGAAAGCACTAAAAAAGCATCTGCCGAGGGCGGGGATGGCAAGGGAGGTGTTTTCTGGCATACCCAGGGCTCGGGAAAGTCCTTGTCCATGGTCTTCTATGCGCATTTGCTCCAGCAGGCTCTGGATAGTCCTACCATCGTGGTTATCACGGACAGAAATGATCTGGATGATCAGCTGTTCTCGCAGTTCGCACGATGCAGTGATTTCCTTCGTCAGAAACCGGAACATGCGAAGAGCAGAGAGCATCTGATGAGCTGGCTCAATTCCAGAAATGCAAACGGTATCATCTTTACCACGATGCAGAAATTTGAGGAGTCTGCAACAGCACTTTCTGACAGGAGAAATGTCGTTGTCATGGCTGACGAAGCTCATCGTAGTCAGTATGGTCTGTCTGAGCGCATTAAGATGGTTACCAATGAAGAGGGTGATCAGGAAGCCAGGAGAGTGATCGGCACGGCACGAATCATCCGTGATTGTCTGCCGAATGCAACCTTTATCGGTTTTACCGGAACGCCGGTATCTTCAAAAGATCGTAATACCAGAGCGGTCTTTGGTGATTACATAGATGTTTACGATATGACGCAGGCCGTGGAAGACGGAGCCACAAGACCTGTTTACTACGAGAGCCGTGTTGTGAAGCTGAATCTGGACGAAGAGACCATCAAGCTCATAGATCATGAGTACGATATGATGGAGGCTGCGGATCAGGCAGATGAGGCTGTAATACAGAAGAGTAAGCAGATGTTGGGTAAGATGGAAGCTATTCTGGGAAATCCTCAGACGATAAATTCCCTTGTGAATGATATTTTGGATCACTATGAGAATTACAGAGCAAACCTTCTTACCGGTAAGGCAATGATAGTTGCTTACTCGAGAAGTATTGCTATGGACATTTACCATCGTATTCTTGAACTGAGGCCATCATGGAAGGAGAAGGTTGCCGTTGTTATGACAGAGAGCAACAAGGATCCTGAGGAGTGGAGATCTGTTATCGGAAATAAAGCTCACAAGAATGAACTGGCAAAGAAATTCAAGGATAACAATAGTCCGCTTAAGATTGTAATTGTTGTAGATATGTGGCTGACCGGATTTGATGTTCCGTCACTTGCTACAATGTATGTATATAAGCCAATGTCAGGTCATAATCTGATGCAGGCAATCGCCAGAGTGAACCGGGTTTTTAAGGACAAGGAAGGTGGGCTTGTAATCGATTATGTGGGAATTGCTACAGCTTTGAAACAGGCGATGAACGATTATACCGCACGTGATAAGAAGAACTACGGTGATACTGATATTTCCAGGGTTGCCTATCCTAAATTCCAAGAGAAGCTGGATGTATGTCGCGATCTGTTCCACGATTATGATTATGAAGACTTCTTGAAGGGATCAGATTTAGATCGTGCTAAGGCTATCAGCGGAGCTGTAAATTTTGTTGCTGCACCTGACAAGGAAGAGATGCTGAAGACCTTCATAAAAGAAGCATTCCTTTTGCATCAGGCGCTTTCCTTATGCTCATCACTTACTACTGAAGCTGAGAGACTGGAAGCTGCATTTTTTGAGGCTGTTCGTGTTATGGCAGGCCGTATCCTTGTGGACGGCGGTAAGAGTAAGTTGTCTTTGAAGGAGATGAATGAACGGATCAACGAACTACTGAAGCAGAGCATTAAGAGTGAAGGCGTTATCAATCTGTTTGACGGGGTGAAGGAAGAGTTTTCTTTGTTCGATCCGAAATTCCTCGAAGAGATTTCGAATATGAAACAAAAGAACCTGGCTGTGGAACTGTTGAAGAAGCTGATCGCAGAACAGGTAGCTGTTTACCGTAGATCAAATGTTGTTAAATCAGAGAAATTCAGCGAAATGATCCAACGCATCATGAATCAGTATCTGAATGGATTGCTTACTAACCAGCAGGTTATAGACGAATTAATGAAGATTGCTAAAGAGATACAGGACAGTGCAAAAGAGGGAAACGAACTGGGGCTTTCTGAGGAAGAGCTTGCTTTTTATGATGCGCTTACCAAACCCGAGGCTATCAGGGATTTTTATGAGAATA
This sequence comes from uncultured Lachnospiraceae bacterium, assembly GCA_902784025.1. Lineage (GTDB taxonomy): Bacteria > Bacillota > Clostridia > Lachnospirales > Lachnospiraceae > UBA4285. The sequence goes on along the minus strand of CACZTF010000169.1, from coordinate 9,393 downwards.
CAGAACTTGTTGCGCTTACGAAGGAACTGACCGATGCTTTAAGAAAAAACAAAACCATCGACTGGCAAAAAAGAGATACAGCAAGAGCCAAAATGCGTATGATGATAAAAAAATTACTTAAAAAATATAAGTATCCGCCGGAGGGTATGGAGGATGCACTGGAGACGGTAATGCTGCAGTGTGAACTTTGGACAGATAATAATGAGATGTACGGATCGGAAACGGATGTAGTTTCATTTAATGCATCAGATGATAAAATGTATAAAAAAGCCAAAAAAGGATTTATGGACGGGGATACGCTGGAAACGACGGTGCTGAAAGTAGCGGATGAAAAGGTAACATATGGTCACAAACACCCCGGAGAGTAAGGAGAAAAAATATGACGATCAAAGAAGAGGGCTTCAGACCGGTATATCATTTTGTATGTGCATTTGAATTAAATGATAATCTGAAAGACATAATAAAGGATTGTCCTGATGCGGGGAAGGCTTCACATGCAGTTATGTATGGGTATATTGATCCGGAAGAGGGTTTGATGCTTGAATTACTTGGAGCAGGAAAGCAGACTGAAAAGTATTTTTATTTTAAAGATCCTTACGAAGGCGACCGTATTACGATCAAGGCATCCGAACTGGCTGAAGTGGAGTTTGTTTTTTTTCCCGATCTTGAGCCTCGTTTCAGAAAGAAATACGCGCCAAGGATAGAAGAACTCAAAAAATATGATCCCTCTGAAGATATGGAAAAGATGAGGGAGATGGCCTTTCTTGATGAACAGAGATCTCTCCAGTTTCCGGATGATGTTCAGGTTTTATTTATAAGAGATGATCTTAACACAGAGCAGGTCTGGGTGCGTTTGACCAGGCCCGGTGATCATGAGCTGATCGGTATTTTATTAAACCAGCCATATCAGGATTTTGGGGTAAAAGAGGGGGACAGCATAGGTTTTAATGTGTCTGAGACTGATAATAATGATGATATGGATAAGGAATACAAAGAAAAGTCTGTAATTTGTCTGAAAGATTTTAACGAACCTGTAGAGATCATCCTGGAGGAACAGGAGAACAATGAAAATCCCAATGAATCCGTACATACATTTACAAACCGTGAAGATTTAGCATTGGCAGTATTCGTTGGCAGAATGGATCTGTTTAATTATGCCCTTTATGAAAATGATGTGCCGCCCATAAGAGGTATACGAATAATAAACAACACCGGGAATCCCATAGAAGGTCTTTCTGTGCGGATTTCATCAGATTGTAATTTCTTTAAGACTTACGAAAAAACACTGCCGTCTATCCCCTCAGGTAAACCGGTGGATTTGTCCGATCCGGTCCTAAGCATTGACGGAAAAGAACTGGCTGCATTGACAGATAAGCTTAATGCAGAGATTCTTGTGGAATTATGTAAGGATGGGAAAACGATATGCGGTGCTAAAGGACAGATGCAGATCCTGGCTTATGACCAGTGGCAGGGTTCTGATATTTACAGAGATTGCCTGCCTGCTTTTGTTTTACCGGGGCATCCGGTTATTCCTGCACTTATGCACGATGCCGCAGACAGGCTTGCAAAGTGGGAAAAACCAAACTCCCTAGAGGGTTATCAGGCAAATGATCCCAACAGGGTAAGAGATCTTGCAGCAGCTGCATTTGCAGCTATACAGAAGAAAAATATAGTGTATGCTGAACCACCCGTAAGCTTTTCCGAAAAGGGACAGCGTATCCGCACGCCGGAAGTTATCATGGAGCAGCGTTTGGGAACATGCATGGATATGACTCTTCTTTATGCAGCAGTTCTTGAGGCAATGGGGCTCCATCCTATTCTTGTGATGTCGAAAAGGCATATATTTGCAGGAGTGTGGCTGAGACAAAGAACGGAAAAGGAGATTTTGTCGGGAAATCTGGTAATAGATGATCTTCAGCAGCTGACCTGCAGGATAGATAACGGATCTGATGAGATGACCTTTGTTGAATGTACAGGAATGTGTTCAGATAAAGAGGTTTCCTTTGAAGATGCAGAAAAGCATGCTAAATATGCAAATCTGGCTCCCTCGGACTTTAAATTTGCCATAGATGTTTTCCTTTCCAGATGCTATGGAATAAAGCCTATAGCTCCGAGGATCAGTGAAGGAGGAGAATACCGGATAGAGGTACAGGAGAAGAAAGAAAATGAAATAACTGAAGCCCCTTCTAATCTTGGCATTTCTGTTTTGGAGAATACAGCTGTAAAACCCGGAAAGATAACCAATAAGAAAGAGTTATGGGAAAGCAAGCTGCTGGATCTCAGTCTGCAGAATATGTTGCTGAATATTCCCGTAAACGCATCTGTTGAGCCTATCATGTCAAGTCATATAGATGAACTGGAGGATGATCTTTCTGATGGACATGAGTTTACGCTGCTTCCGGCGCCTGACTGGATAACCGATATTGAATGTACAAAAGTCTCAGAGGATGGTAAAGAAAGCGAGACTATGCCCTGGCTTTCGACCATGCTTAAAGAAATAGGTCCGTTTGAGATCACATACTGGCCTGAAGGTAACGATTTTGATTTTAATGAAAAGATCCGTCAGGAATACAGGAACCACAGATTATATACATTTTGCGGTCCAAAACAGCTGGAACGGAATCTAACAGGCATTTATCGTACTTCAAGATCGTCACAACTGGAAAACGGTGTGAGCAGTCTTTATCTTGCAGTGGGATTGCTGCGATGGTTCCCCGACCCTGAAACAGACATGCCCTGCTATGCTCCCCTTATATTACTTCCTGTGGAGATAGTCAGAAAATCGGCTAATCAGGGATATGCTCTTCACACCAGAGATGAGGAGCCGCATTTTAACACCACTCTTCTGGAGATGCTTAAAGAAAAATATAATCTTGATATTCCCGGTCTTGAACCTCTTCCTTCTGATGATCACGGCACCAATATCAGAAAGGTTTTTTCCATGGTACGGAGTGCTTTGTATACTTTAAAAAACTGGGATGTGACGGAAACCTGTGTTATAGGAAATTTCAGCTTTGCTCAGTTTGCAATGTGGAATGATATCCATACGGCGGGTGTAGTCCTTGATAATAGTAAGATAGTTCGCAGTCTTATGAAAGGTCATGTGGACTGGGATGTTGAAGTGACGGATGATGTTGAAAACTATCCTGTATATCTGCCTATCACAGTTGATGCAACACAGCTTAAAGCTATTAAAATGGCGGCTTATGGAACAACTTTTGTACTTCACGGTCCGCCCGGAACAGGTAAGTCGCAGACGATTACCGGAATGATCGCGAACCTTATGGGACAGGGAAAGAGGGTTCTTTTCGTGGCTGAAAAAATGGCGGCTTTGTCAGTTGTTCAGAGACGGCTTACTTCTCTTGGGATTGGTGACTTCTGCCTTGAATTACATTCGGATAAAGCCAATAAAAAGCAGGTTCTCACTCAGCTGGATAAAGCGCTTGCAATCCAGCATCCGTCAAGAAAGACGGAATATGAGGAGAGTCTTAGAAAGACTGTTGAGAGTCGTGAAAATATTGATGGCTATGCGGAACACCTGCATCACAAGTATAACTGCGGATATAGTTTGCATGAGCTGATCGCTCTTTATGAAACCGTGCGAGACGTTGAGAAGATCGTTCAATTTGACAGAGACAAAGTTGGAAATCTGACAAAGGATGATATTAAGGCACATATTCCGCTGATTGGTCAGTTGACGGCGGCAGGTGAAGCTGTGTCCGGAGGTATCGCCGGTAACAAGTTAATAGGTGTAGGACTTACCGCATACAGTGCTGAGGTCAGAAGCCAATTGAAGAGCGTTGCTGAGCAGTATTTGAAGGCTTTGTCAAAAGCGAAGGAGGCCGGTGATAAGGTAGCTGGTATAGTTGGATCTGACAGCCCTAAGAATCAGGCTGATTTGTCCGGGTTGTCAAGTATTATAGTACTTTATCAGGAAAAGCGAGGTACAGAGCCTTTGATGTTACAACTTTTAAAAATTGGCACATCAGAGGCGTACGGATATTTCGACAAGAAGGAAAAAATTTCAGCCGTTGAAATGGTTCTTCTAAACGACTGGAAATATGAATTTCTGGAAATGGATATGAATGCTTTTCTGGCAAAGCATGAGGCGGCCGGAAAAAAGTTTTTCGGAAAGGCCGGCGCAATGGCCCAGATCACTGCGGAGATAGGGGCATATGCGAACAGGGAGCTTACATATGGAGAGATTCCGGACATGCTCAGGAAGATTATCGAGTATCAGAACCGGAGCAAGGAAGTGGTAAATGCAAATAATTCTCTTTCGGATAACACGAAATCGCTGCTGAAAGAGCTTCCGAACAGAGATGCGTACAATGAAGCCTACACTGCAGCTTGTGATTTCAAGAAGCAGGCAGAGGTATTCCCCGGCGGTTTGGATGCTATTATGGAAATCTCGGGCAATGCGGATAATGCGAAAGCTTTTGATGAGCTGGGTTTATGCATTGAACAGTTAGATCAGGCTGAAAAAAGAATGAATGAGCTCTTATGCCGTGAAGAAAACAAAAGCGAAAACAAGTTTGAAGAGGAACAGGCTCTTTGCGAATATTTAATTGCTGATCAGGCATCGCTTAAAGATTGGAGCCTTTATAACCAGGTAAGACAGGAATGTACCCGTGTAGGATTAGAGCCTGTTGTTAAAGCATATGAAAAAGATCTGAGTGCAAATGAACTGATACCTGCATATCGTAAGGGTCTGTATTACTCTCTGATCAATGATATCATCATGCAGGATGACATACTTGGCAGTTTCTCCGGAGCAACGTTCAATGAAGCAATCACTCAGTTTAAGAAACTGGATGATGCTATGTTGGAACAGACAAAGAAGGAAATATATTATCGTTTGGCATCAAATGTTCCGACAGCTTTTGGGTCGCCGGAAATCGGAATGGAGCTGAATCTGCTTCGTAAGGCAATCGGAAGCAATGCCAGAGGTATGTCAATCAGAAATCTGTTTGACCGGATCCCGAACATTTTGCCACTCCTTTGCCCTTGTATGCTGATGAGTCCTAACTCTGTGGCGCAATATCTGGCACAGGATAATGATCTTTTTGATGTCGTTATTTTTGACGAAGCATCACAGCTTCCTACATGTAAAGCTATAGGAGCATTATCGCGTGCAAAAGATGCAGTAATAGTAGGTGATCCGAAGCAGATGCCGCCTACATCATTTTTCTCAGGCGGTGGTCCGGAAGTGGACGATCTGGCATTGGATGATCTGGACAGCATTCTTGATGACGTATTGGCTTTAGGTATTCCGTCACAGCACCTGCAGTGGCATTACCGCAGTACACATGAGAGCCTGATCGCATTCAGTAACAATCAGTTTTATGAGAATAAAATGTTTACATTCCCTTCAGCAAATGACAGGGAGCGTCATGTAACCGCTGTTCATGTTGAAGGCTTATATAGCAACAATACAAATCCGAAAGAAGCTGAGGCGGTAGTTGAAGAGGTTGTCAGAAGATTTAATGATCCGGAACTGAGAAAGCAGTCCATTGGTGTTGTAACCTTCAACATTAAGCAGCAAACATTGATAGAAAACCTTCTTGCAAAACAGTTCCGGAACAATCCTGAGCTGGATGAATGGGCAAATAGCGGAGATGATCCGTTATTTGTAAAGAATCTGGAAAACGTACAAGGGGACGAAAGAGATGCAATCCTCTTCTCAATCGGATATGGACCTGATGAAAAGGGGCATATTTCCAATAACTTCGGACCAATTAATAAACAGGGGGGAGGAAAGAGACTGAATGTGGCATTTTCACGTGCCCGTGTGTCAATGACCATATTCTCCAGCATCTGTTCGACGGATATCAAGGTTACTGATACATCGCCGGATGGACTGGTTGCATTCAGGGATTTTCTGAAGTTTGCTGAAGGTCATGACATTCAGTCCGGATCCGGTGCTGAAAAGCAGGCAAAGTTTGCAAATACCGGCATCATGCAGAACATCTGCAAGGTAGTTGAGAACGCCGGATTCCAGTATGTAACTATGGTAGGACATTCTGACTTCCGTGTTGATATCGCTATTGTGGATCCTACGAACCCTTCGAGATATATGATGGGTATCCTGCTTGACGGAGACGGTTATCGGCAAACTAAGAATACCAGAGACAGGGAGATTGCCCAGATAAATGTATTAAAGAATCTGGGTTGGAATCTGCTTCGTGTATGGACAATTGACTGGTGGGATAACAGAGATAAGGAACTAAATAAGATTCTTAGTAAACTGAATCAATTGAAGGAAGAAGCAGAAGGAAAGCTCGAACAACAGAAGGCTGAGGAAGTAAAACGTAATGCAGAAGAGGTTGCACGCAAAACAGAAGAGCAAAGACTTAAGGCAGAGCTTGAAGTTCAGGCTGCCGAGGTCATTGCAGAAGATGAGGAAGCTGACAGGGAAAAGAGAATTGTTGAGGCACCGAAATTTGATGTTCCGGTTGCAAGCCGGGGCGAAAATGAGCTTGCTTTGTTGCTTCAGGAATTACAGGCAGCAAATGGTAAGATCATAGACAAGCGTGCTAATGGCGGTGCTTTGTGGATAGTAGGCGGCAAGGATCTTGCACCGATAATGAAGAAGTTCAAATCTCATGGCATATTCTTTGTATTCAAGACCGGTGGTGGAAAAACTACAGGTGGAAAAGATGGTTGGTGGGCGAAGACCGATGTTGTACTGCCTGCAACGGGGGCAAAGAGTCCAGTTGCTGCCACTCCTGATAAATCAAGTGTTGAGCCCGTTGTTAAGGAAAGTGATTTACTAAAAAATATACCGGAAGATATGGATAATAGTGAAAATGTGGTTGATCAGCACAGCGCATCGGGACAAAAGACAAAGACAACAGTGCCAGAGGTAATTGCTCCGGTAGAGTATTCTATTGCAGATATTCCTGTCACTTCAGTCAGCTCTGCTGAATTTGCAGCAAATTCAAATAAAAACTCGATTGCGGATAGGATTATTGCAGTAGTAAACGTTGAAGCTCCAATATTGAAAGATGCGCTTATGAGAAGGATATTTACATCCTATGGCGTTCAGAAGTCCGGTGCGACAGCAGAAGCGTTTGATAAGGCACTAAGAGCATCCAAGGTTAAGACAACCAGGCAGAAAGGCAGCGTTTATTGTTGGAATGATTCGCAGGATCCTAAGACCTATGCCGGAATACGTATCAGCACAGACAGATCCGGTGATGAGATATGCCAACAGGAAATCAGAAATGCTGTCTGCTATGTGCTTGGAAAGAATGGCGTTATGGGTAAGGATGATCTGATCAAGGAAACATCTCTGTTGTTTGGTTATAAACGCCTAGGTAAGAATCTCGAATCAGCTCTTCTTGCCGGATTGCAGTGGGCTAAGAGTTCGGGTGCTATAGTATCTGCCGGAACAAAAAAATATGAACTGCTAAAGGATGAAATACCGGTAGCTGATCAATCTTGATTAGATAATATAACTTTAATTTCTCTTGACACATTTGGTCATATGTTCTATCATACTCGTCGGACCGTTCTGGTCCGGCATTTTTTTTCTAAAACATTTCCAACTGATATGTTTTTTATACCCATTTATTATTTTACGTAAATCTCTTTTTTTTCTTTGTTTTCTACTTCAAATCTAAGTGGAAAAAATCTTAAGTATCAAATCTTTTTAATAAGGAGTCTAAAAATGAACTATTCAGAATTTACTACTACGATTGCTGAAAAAGCAAAAAAAGCAGCAGGAAACAATGGGCGTGTTTCTATCAATCAGGTCATAAAAAATAATGATACCAGGCTGGACGGACTGGTCATTATGGGAAAAGATCAGTTTATTTCGCCTACTGTCTATCTTAATGATTACTATAATAAATATAAAAACGGTATGAGCATAGACAGAATAATGGATGAGATATTGTCTGTTTGCCAAAAGAACCGTAACACCTTCGATCTGGATACAGATATTTTTAAAAGCTATGAAAAAATGAAGCACAAGATAGTATACAAGCTGATCAACCATCAAATGAACGAGGAGTTGTTAAAGAATACACCCCATAAGACATTTCTTGATCTTGCTGTTGTTTATGATCTTGTTTTACATGATAAAGAGAAAAGACTGGCAACTGCACTTATCAGTAATGATCATTTGGAAACCTGGGGAGTGGACGCGGATACGGTATATACCCAGGCCGGCAAAAATACACCGGCACTTTTTCCGGCAAGTATAAGGCCTATTGAAAAGGTCCTTGAGAATATAACAAACGGACAGATGGAATTTTCCATAAATGAGAGTGATGGCTGTATAAAACCATGTGATGATCAGTTTTATGATATGGCCGATATGGATGATCCTTGCAGTTCAATGTTTGTCCTGACCAATGCATCCGGGATAAACGGAGCCGCATGTATGCTGTATCAGAAGCCTTTAAAATGCTTTGGACAAAAGATAAAGCGCGATTTTTTTATTCTTCCGTCCTCTGTTCATGAGGTCATACTGGTGCCTGTATCAGAAGGACTTAAGAAAACGGATCTGACTGAAATGGTCAGGGAGATAAATAAAACTGAAGTATCCAAAAATGAGGTGTTGTCGGACAGTGTGTATGAATATGATCATGCGGCTGACAGGCTTAAGATGTGATCACAACCGGGGACAGTTTCCTGTATCATTTATTGAATTCAAAAAAGTTCATCTGCTCAAAGCCCGTCGGCATAGGTATCCTGCACATATAAATGAAGCCGATCACCAGAAACCCCACTGCGATCGTCAGGAGTGCTATCTTTATACGCTTGTTTTTGAATACAGCTACTATACCGAGCAGAAAAAGGGTCAGTGAGTACAGGATGGTAACAAGACTATAGGAGTCGCCTTTTGTATTATCACGCATTCCTTCCTCAAGGAGATCCTGTGACTGGTCAACCTTTTCCTGTGCCGTATTAAAATATTTTTCAGACATACCGGGCATTTTGAAAGGATTATCTTCGTTATTCTCATCCATCCAGCTTATTCCTTCTGCCAGGATATCGCTGATATTCTGATCTTTAAATATCTCGATCTTTTCCTTTATAAGTTCTGTCTTTGCCTGGTCGCCTTCTTTTTTTGCCGCTTCCAATTCATAGAAATATTCTTTTGCAGTGTTCCATGCCATATAATCGGAAAGATACAGCTGCATATCCATATTATATTCAGCGGTACCTGCTGACGCCATGTTATTGCTCTTTGTAAAATTAATGGACTGGTTTCCGCCGTGAAGAGAACTGATCCATGCAGCCCATGCCGACAGGAGCATGGTGATGCCGAGAAGGACCGCAGTGATGATCTCGATTCTTTTGGAAGAAGAGGCATTTCTGCCTGTGATCAATTTGTATGTATGAGTATTACCGTATTTGGCGACCTCACTTTTTCTTAATTTT
>CACZTF010000168.1 GCA_902784025.1 uncultured Lachnospiraceae bacterium | reverse complement strand
GGCATTTTTTTCATGCTGACAGAGTGCCATTACGGACAGGGCCAAAGCAGTAGAAACTACAGTCTTTTCCCTCTGTCAGGATGACACACGGGACAAACATCAAAAAACATGTATCAGACAGGCAATGAAGGAGAGATCATGGGCAGGATTTCTGGTTTTTTGTTAAAATTCCGTATACCGTTATTTATAGGGATGCTTATGTTTGCAGGTGTGTGCCTTTTTTTGCTGCCTCATGTGAATATCAATAAAGATATGACCAAGTATCTGTCCGAAAGCTCGAACATGAAACAGGGTCTGGATATCATGGACAATGAGTTTCCGGACAATGAGGATGAGTATGATATCCGGATAATGCTGACCGGGGTTCCTGCGAACGAGAAATCACAGATCAAAAAGGAGATAAAGGACATTGAAAATGTGGAGTCGGTGTCCTATAAGGCTGATGAGCCTGAATACAATAAAGATGAATATACTCTTTACGAGATAACTACCCAATATGACTACGGCACTGATGAGGAGACTGCGCTGGAGAAAGAGCTGGCACAGAGGTATGAAAAATACTCACCTGTGGTGGAAAACTTAAGCAATGACGTGGTACTTGCACCTTCTCTTATCATAGCGGTGGCAGTGGTGCTTCTTGCTATTCTTTTTCTTATGAGCGGTTCCTGGTTTGAGCCGGTGATAATACTCTTTGTGATAGGTCTTTCCATATTAGTAAATATGGGGACCAATTTCTTCCTGCCTTCGGTTTCCAATACCACTTATGCAATAGCAGCTATCCTTCAGCTGGTGCTGTCCCTGGATTATTCAGTTATACTTGTGAACAGGTACAGGCAGGAGCGTGAGAAGACAGCTGATAAGGCAGAGGCCATGAGAGCGGCACTCTCAGGTGCATTTTCATCCATAGTGAGCAGTGCGTTTACCACATTTGTAGGACTTCTCATGTTGGTGTTCATGCAGTACAGGATAGGCGCGGATCTGGGGATAGTGCTGGCCAAAGGCGTGGCCTGCAGCCTGGTATGTATATTTGCTTTGCTTCCGTCTCTTATCATTTTTTCAGACAAACTGATAAAAAAGACAAGAAAACCTTCGCTTCATATACCCATGGGAGGACTGGCAAAGTTCAGTCACAAACTCAGGTTTGTACTGCCTGCAGTATTTGCGGGGCTCTTTGTGTTCTTTTTACTGTTGCAGCGCATAACTACCATTTCCTTTGACGGTACTCCCACCCGTCAGATCGCGGGTATATTTCCCGAAAATAACCGGATCGTATTGCTTTATAATAATGAGGATGCGGACAAGATCTCAGGGATAGAGGATGAACTTGAAAAATATCCCGGTGTCAGCTCAACGGTAAGCTATGAGAGTACTCTGGGGAAGGAGCGTACTGCTGAAGGGATGATAGATTTCCTGGATGATATGGAGGCGGATGTGGAAATGGAAGCCTCTGATCTTAAGCTGATATACTACGATTACTTCATGAAAGGGAATGCACCCTCTGTAAAAGTATCTGACCTTATCTGTTTTATAAATGATGATCTTCTTACCGATCCTCACTATGCGGAGGAGATGGAGGGAGACATTAAGGAAAACATCTCTGATATGGTAAGATTTGCCGATACGGCGGCTTTAAAAGAGAAGCGGACATATGCTGATCTTCGCAGTTTTTTAAGCGGTGGAGAGGATACGGCTGATATGAGCGAAGAAGACATGAAGCTGATGTTTACCTATTACTTCGCAAAGGATGCAGGATACACCCCGGGTGCCATGACCTTAAGGGAATTTGTTTCATTTATACAGGAGGACATAAGGGGAAATGAGACGGTGGCATCCTACATGGAAGATTCTGCGGAAAACGATTTTTCACAGATAGATGAGCTTGAGGATTACACGGATCCGGACTATATACTTGCACAGCGTAGTGCAGGGGATATGGCGGGATTGCTGGATATGGACGTATCCCGGGCAGAGACTGTTTATGATCTGTATTATGGAAATGCAGCAGCGGATGGCTATACCATGACCTTGCCGGAGCTCCTGGATTATCTTCAGAATGATGTGCTCACGAATCCTGAGTATGCTGCAAATATGCCTTCCGGAACAGATTCACAACTGGCGCAGCTTTCAAATCTCGTTCAGCTTGCTCTGTCCGAACAGGCACTCGGTTCAGAGGAAATGGCTCAGGTTCTCGGCATGGATGCCGGGCAGACCGGGCAGATGTACATGCTCTATGCTGCGGAAGCAGCAGGCTTAGATATGAGTGCTATGACAAGCGCTCAGGCAGCAGGTATGGATATGAGTTCCATGCCGGGAGCTCAGATAACCATTACATTACCTGAATTCATCACGTTTTTAAATGACAGAGTGCTCACTGATCCGGCTTATTCTGCAAATATAGACAGTTCAAATGCCGCTCAGCTTGCCCAGATGTCAAAACTGATAAGCACAGCGGTATCAGGTACGCCTTTAGACTATAACGCAGGGGCACAGCTCATGGGGATGGATGCAGCCTCCCTTCGAACTCTTTATGCCATAAAGGCAGGGGCAGAGACTTCGGATAAGACCATATCATTCTATGATATGATCACATATCTGCTGGAAAATATGTCGGACACATTTGAGGCAGACACACTTTCACGGATGACCCGCCTAAAGAATATCATGGACCACAGCCTGAACAATATCTCTCTTTCCTATAGCGATATGGCGAATGTGCTGGGAGGAGAAATGGATGTGTCGGATCTTAAAAATATTTATGTTATGCATGATGCGAAAGAAAATCCGGAGTTCGGAAAGCTAAGCCTGGTAGTTTTTTTGGGATTTCTGCGATCAGATATCCTTACGGACGAAAAAATGAAAGAGAAACTGACGCCCGAGAAGGAGAAAGACCTGAATTCTCTTACCACTATGGTAAATGCGATCGTTTCCGAAAAGAAATATAACACGGACGAGCTTTATGAGCTTTTCTCTTCTATGAGTGATGATGCAAAAAAGAACGATATGTATCTGCTGTCCCTGATGTACGG
>CACZTF010000167.1 GCA_902784025.1 uncultured Lachnospiraceae bacterium | reverse complement strand
CATACGAAAAGGAAAATGTTAAAATGAATACTCCTATTACAACAGCAATCCCTATAAATTTCAAGGTCGATATCCGAATACGCCTGTGGAATCCTGGTTAAACAGTTTCTATATTTAATGAACTGCCGACTTTATCATTTGATCAGATTATACCTGCAAGCTGTTGCTTTGACAAGAACACCAGAATGCTATCAGCAGTCTCACCAATAGACCGGGATTGGTGCCTGTGTGGGATGCTCCCGTTATAAGTACTACCATCTTTACCTATGCAAAACCTCCATTGGACAATCCTCAGGTCATATTTTTATTTCATACCTCAAAAAACCGGATATGAAGTCCATCTGGCTCCTCGGTCCCCTCACCAACAAATCGTCCTGAATGTAAATAGGGGGCCAATGTTTCACTGTCTGTATAAAATGTCGGCACTGTCCGGAACCTGTTTTCATCAGGCGGTTTACTTTCGTCAAACCAACCGTTATTTTCCACATAGATATGCGCATCTGCTCCAGTATTGTCTTTGCCGGTCAGCATATAACGGGCGGACATATGACGTACACGTACAGCATTCACCACCTGAGTATCCACACCGCAGGGCTCGATGATCCCGTTAAAAATATCCCCCTTTACGATTCCTTTAAAGGGTATCATCACGACTTCGGCAATTTCATTTTTTAAATTCAGAACGGGACCATTGAAATCAATTTTCAGGTCCATGACAGGTTTCTTTTCCATTGCTTTCCCCTCCTGCAAATTGATATACATCAGGGCTTCATCCGATATTCGTATATCATTTTGTCGTATACTCTGTCACCTGCTAAAAGGCCGTCCTTCTCGGTGAGAATAAGATGCATTCCCGCCTTCTCGAGCACCTTGCGAGACCCGATATTCTCCGCAGCACACCAGGCGATCACACAGGAAATGCCTTCGTTTTCCGTCAGGTATTCCAGCACTTTCTTTAATGCTTCTGTCGCATAACCACGTCCCTGCCAGCTCAATATCCCATTCTGTAGAATACATTCCTTTTACAGGATGAATTGCTGCACAAAACCAATCCAGGTCAGGAGGATCCCTAACAGAAACATCACGATCCCAATGATAAGGAGCATCTTTAAGTACTTATCAGAACCGCGGAACGCCTGTGCATCCTACGGCTTCGCAGGATTATACCATATGGTGCAATGATCTCCAACCTTTCTTACCTGGAGGTTGTGATCAAGTGTTTTAAGATGATACTCGACCCCGTCTACCTGGTAGGAATAAGTATGCATATCCTTGAGCCTGCCCTTAGAATTATATCGTCCTCTGACTCCAACAAACACCCCCTGTGTCTGCGCAGTGCATCGAGCGTTCTTTCTCTTGTTGATCGGATAGCAGATGATAAGAACAAAACCTATGAAAAACACAACAAAACCTGCAATCAGCATGGCTGTACCTCCTTCATTACATTTTCTACAATCTGCAAGTTATACAATCAGCTTTCGTCTTGCCGCTCTAATCTCTTTGAAAGAAAAAAAACAAGATCATCATCGTTTGCGATTTTGGTTTCGTATGGATCACAAGGTTTATCTTGATACCAAACGCCGGTCCCGTCAGGGATATAGCCTCGCTTGACATACATTCGCTGAGCGCTTCCATATCCGCTGTGGAGTCCAACGCCAAGCCATACCGTATCGGCATATTGCCCGGCGATCTGTTCAGCAACATCCATCAGTTTGCCACCGATCCCCTTTCTCCTGTATTTTTCCAACACACCGAAGTCAACAATCTCAGGAAGTCCTTCTCCGCAGAAAGCACCGCCCAAACCTGTTATATAGATATGAACATAACCAGCGGGAATCCCTTTATATATGGCAGTCAGTGAAATACATTTGCCTTCAGACTGATCCTTGAGTCTTGTCAGATATTTGGAGATATCAGCGTGCCAACCCTGCACAATCTCTTCATCCGTTAAGATCCGTGCATCGGCTTCTTTCATATTACGAATTATCAGTTCGTTATCATTGTAATAAACCATGGTTCCTCCCTGCAGTCTGCCGAATCGGGAAACAGGATTTTTTCAATTTATACAGAACGCAGTTATATCGAACAGCTGGTCCGTCAGAATACTCAATCACAGTTTTCTCTTCAGAAAAACCGCATTTGCGATAGAAACCAATCGAATCATCATCCGTCTGTGCTATGATTCTTTCTATTTCCTTCGACTTTATCACGCTTTGAATCAGTTCTTTTCCAATTCCTTTAGGTATCTTGAATCAGTACGAGGATATGTTGTCGCCTTTTTCTCATATAGGTTCTGCGCCATATCTAGCGTATACTTTGAAGAGTATTTATAAAGACGGTTCGCATCTCTTTGAAGTGATGTCAGATCATAAAGCTGTAAAGGCGGGATGCTTTCTTCTTCACTGTATGTGTAAACGACAATAGCGCTCGGATGATCAGCCGCAGCAAACTGATCTAATGAAGGTTTTTGTTCCGGAGCGAAATGCGACCATGTTTCATCATCCTCGCCTTTGTCCGGATTGATCATACGGCCGTCCCATCCGTCGAACGAAACGATCAGTTCACAATACTCCTCCGGTTTAAAGTTGCGGCGT
>CACZTF010000166.1 GCA_902784025.1 uncultured Lachnospiraceae bacterium | reverse complement strand
CGGTAATGCCCTTCGCATAGACACAAAGCGCATAATCTGGAAGCGTTGTATGGATATGAATGACAGGGCCGTAAGGGATATGGTCATTGGTCTGGGATCCCGGGCAAACGGTCAGATAAGAGAGGATCATTTTATCATCACTGCGGCATCCGAGATAATGGCTATCTTTTGTATGTCTAAGGATATGGCTGATCTCAAAGAACGTCTTAAGAAGATAATCGTGGCTTTTGACGTGGACGGAGAGCCTGTTACTGCAGGTGATCTAAAAGCGGTAGGCGCCATGGCTGCGCTTCTTAAGGAGGCTATGCTGCCTAATATGATCCAGACTTTAGAGCATACGCCGGTACTGGTTCACGGAGGTCCTTTTGCAAATATCGCCCATGGCTGTAACTCCGTGCGCGCCACAAGACTTGCGCTTAAGCTGGGTGATTACTGTGTGACAGAGGCCGGATTCGGTGCAGATCTCGGCGCTGAGAAGTTCTTTGATATCAAGTGCCGTGCAGCAGGCCTTAAGCCTTCTGCAGCAGTTCTTGTATGTACCCTCAGGGCCCTGAAGTATAACGGTGGAGTTCCCAAGGAAAATACTTCGGAGCCTGATCTGGAAGCACTTAAAAAAGGTATAGCAAACCTGGATAAGCATATTGAAAATATACAGCGCTTCGGAGTTCCCGTAGTTGTTGCCATCAATGCATTTTCCACGGACACGAAGGAAGAAACGGATTTTGTGGAGAAGCACTGCAGAAGCAAAAACTGCGAGGTGGCCCTTTCAAATGTATGGGAAAAAGGCGGCGAGGGTGGACTTGCCCTTGCGGATAAGGTGCTTAAGGTTATTGAAAACGAGCAGTGTGATTTTCATAAGCTTTATTCAAGTTCCCTTCCCCTTGACGAAAAGATCAGGACCATCGCCAGGGAAATGTATGGCGCTGACGACGTAGAATTTGAGAGCGAGGCCAAAAAGAATCTTGAGCTTCTTACAGATATGGGCTTCGGAAATCTTCCTGTATGTGTAGCCAAGACCCAGTACTCTCTTTCTGATGATGCGTCCAGGCTTGGCAGACCTTCGGGATTTAAGATACATGTCAGAGATGTATATGTGAGTGCAGGCGCGGGCTTTGTAGTCATGCTGACAGGTAAGGTGCTGACTATGCCGGGATTGCCCACAGTACCTGCCGCACATTCAATTGATTATGATGAAAGTGACGGCAAGATCACAGGTTTGTTCTGATACATCTGTAAGATACAGCAGGGCTTCTGTTTTTGTGATCATGATAAAAAACGTAATTTGCAGGGAAATAAACACAAACAGAAATTATTAAGTGATAAGGGGGATCGGGAATGTCAGTGTTATACGCAAATATAATACCGGGGATTTCCCATGAACAGCTTGATAAAACATTCCAGTATTCCGTGCCGGAAGAGTTAAAAGATAAAGCAAGCCCGGGATCGGTGGTAAAGGTACCCTTTGGGGGCGGTGACCGCTGTATCACGGGCTTTATCGTATCGTTGTCGGAAACTCCTTCCATAGACCCGGAAAGGATAAAGCCGGTTAAAGAGATCCTTTCTGACAGTGAACTTCCGGAAAGCAGGATGATATCCATAGCTTCATGGATGAAGGACGAATACGGATGTACCATGAGCCGTGCTCTTAAAACTGTACTGCCTGTAAAAGAAAAGGTACAGAAAAAAGAGATCAGGATTTTGCAGATCGTACATGATAAGGATATGGTAAACGGATATCGTGAACGTATGGCGAAAAAAAACGCCAAAGCAAGAGTACGTCTTCTGGATGCTCTTATGGCGTCTGAAACTCTTGATATGAGTAAAGCTCTGAAAGAGCTAAAGATCACCTCAAAAACCGTAAAGGAACTTGAGGAAGCAGGTGTACTCACGATAAAAAGTTCTTATGAATACAGAAATCCGGTAGATACAGATATTGGCGTACATAAAGATGACATAAGTCTGAATGAGGAACAGAAAAAACTGGTAGATGGTATTATAACGGATTATGATAACGGGATAAGAACTTCTGTTCTCATTCACGGGATCACAGGAAGCGGAAAGACTCATTGTTATATAGAGCTCATATCTCATGTGGTATCCCGGGGGAAACAGGCTATCCTCCTTATACCTGAGATAGCTCTGACGTGGCAGACTGTGAAAAGATTCCAGGCTCGTTTTGCGGAAAAAGTATCTATACTAAATTCAAGGATGAGTAAAGGGGAGCGCTATGACCAGTTTTTAAGAGCTGCCAGGGGAGAGATACAGGTAATGATAGGACCAAGGTCTGCTCTTTTTACGCCCTTCAGGGACATAGGCATCATAATAATGGATGAGGAGCATGAAGGTTCATATAAAAGCGAAAATGTACCTGCTTACCATGCGAGGGAGGTTGCTGCCCATATAGCCGGAATGCATAAAGCCGTTTTTATCATGGGATCGGCCACTCCTTCAGTGACATCCTACTACAGGGCAAAGACCGGGGAATACAGGCTGTATACTTTAAGCACCAGGGCAAAGGGCAGTGAGCTTCCTTCATGTACTATTGCAGATATGCGTGCAGAACTGGCGACCGGTAACAGGGGGATTTTTTCTTCTGAGCTAATAAAGGCGATGGATGACAGGCTGAAACGAAAAGAGCAGATAATGCTTTTTATCAATAAAAGGGGGTATGCGGGATTTATATCATGCAGATCATGCGGACATGTTTTTAAGTGTCCTCATTGTGATGTTTCTCTTACCTTTCATAAAGGAAATAAGCTGGTCTGTCATTATTGCGGTCATGAAGAACATATCGATAAAAAATGTCCTAAATGCGGCTCGGGATATATAGCCGGATTTCGTGCAGGGACCCAGAAGATAGAAGACAGTATAAAAAAGCTTTTTCCTTCGGCCGTTGTTATCAGGATGGATAAAGATACGACCTCCGGAAAAGACGGTCATGAAAAGATCCTTCGTGAGTTTGCATCAGGAAAGGCTGATATACTCATAGGAACACAGATGATAGTAAAAGGACATGATTTTCCGAAAGTGACCCTTGTAAGCGCACTTGCTGCGGATATGTCACTTTTTGCCGGTGATTACAAAGCGGCTGAAGTAACATTTGATCTTCTGGTACAGGCCGCAGGAAGAGCCGGGAGAGGAGAAAGAAATGGGGAAATGATAATCCAGACTTATGCACCTGATAATTATGCTATCCGCCATTCAGCTGACCAGGATTACACCGGTTTTTTTGATGAGGAGATCGGGTTCCGTAAAATGATGGGCTATCCTCCCGTATCTCATATGATAAAACTATCCCTCACAGGCAGGGACGAGGAATTGCTTCATAACGCCGTGTCAGCGCTGAAAAGAAGGTTTTTTTACGGCGATCTTGATGAAATGGGGATATCGGTCATAGGTCCGGCAAAAGAATCACTCTATTTTTTGGCAGATGAGTATCGTATGGCTGTATATATGAAATCCCGGGATAAGACTATGCTTGATGAACTATTGAGGAGTATAGAGGAGTATATGCGGAAAGAGGATGTGTTCCGGAATATTTTTACAAGATGGGACAGAGAATAGATCATCTTATAGTAAAAACTTGCTTTTTTATTGATCTTTAGTTAATATTTAGCGATAAGAAAAGCGATAGTTTCTGCTGAAGCATTTAGTCACAGGATAATAAATAATAAAAAGGAAAAGCATTATGGCAACAAGAACAGTCAGGATGATAGGTGACGAGATCCTAAGAAAAACATCGCGGCCTGTGGATGAGATCACGCCCAGGATCGCAGAGCTTATCGAGGATATGTTTGAGACTATGTATAAAGAAGACGGCGTAGGACTTGCCGCAGTACAGGTAGGAGTGCTCAGGCGTATAATAGTGATCGATATAAGTAAAGACAGGAATGAGAGGCTGTGCGTCGTTAATCCGGAGATCGTTTTTTCGGAGGGCGAGCAGTGTACCAGCGAGGGCTGTCTGTCCGTTCCTGAGATTTCCGGAAAGGTGATCCGCCCGGAGCATATTATTGTAAAGGGTAAAGATAAGGATTATAAGGATATTGAAATAGATGCACACGGTCTTCTTGCCAAGTGTCTTTGTCATGAGATAGATCATCTTGACGGGATCGTGTTTACTGATATCATGATAGAGGAAGATCCTAAAGAGAAATAATATGCAGCGGGCTGCCTGCATTTTATTAAATACGTAGCCCGAGCCCTTCGATTACTCAGCAAAGCCGGGTAGTCGAAGGGTATCCTGAAATATCTTAACAAAATGACATTGGCGCTAAACAGTAACAGATGAACTCTGAGGATCACTGCTTACAGGAAAGGCAGGTAAGAGAAATGAAGACGATTTTCATGGGAACGCCGGATTTCAGCGTGCCGGCGCTTGAAAGGCTGCATGATGAGCATGATGTTCTTGCTGTCGTGACCCAGCCGGACAAGGCTAAGGGCAGGAGCGGGAAGCTGACTGCGTGTCCG
>CACZTF010000165.1 GCA_902784025.1 uncultured Lachnospiraceae bacterium | reverse complement strand
TCTTCTGATATATTTTTAAATAGTATCTCATAAGCCGTATTTAAAAGAGCATCTCCGGCCAAAATACCAAAATCCTCTCCGAATCTGGCATGAGTAGTGGGAATACCCCGCCTTAAAAGATCGTTATCCATTGCAGGAAGATCATCATGTACAAGTGAATAGGTATGTATCATTTCAATGGCAGCCATAAAAGGATGTGTCACCTTTTCATCAATACTGTCATTATTATTACAAAGCCGGAAACACTCCAGTATCAGTAAAGGCCTTAATCTTTTCCCACCGGCTTTCAGACTGTAAGACACAGCGTCACATATCTTTTCAAAGTAAGGTTCCTTTACAGGAATGTACCCGTCTATGATATGGTTGATATAATCCACTTTTTCTTCAAGTTCTTTTTTAAAACTCATTACTGTTCATCCTTTGAACTGTCATCTTCTATTATTTTTATTTCTTTTTCAACCTTTTCAATACTTTCATTACATGCACTTACAATCCCCACGCCTTCTTTATAAAGTTTAAAACTCTCCTCCAAAGACAGATCACCTTGCTCCATTTTTTCAATTATCTCATCAAGTCTCTTGAAGTTTTGTTCTAAATAATCCGTTCGTGTCATGTACTTTCTCCTTGACCAATGCCTTTGCAAAACCGTCAGTAAAAAATATCTTGATATATTCTTCCTCTGTCATATCATCCAATACGGAAATGTGCATTCCGTTCTCTGACTCTATATAACCAAAACCCCGGGATAATGATTTTAAAGGCGACAATAATTCAAGTCTTCCCGTAAGATTTTTTAGTCGGAATCTTTCTTTTTCTAATAATATTTTAATATTGTTTAACAGTAATGTATTATATTTTTGAAGATCATATCTTATCTGATCAGTTTTATACTTTATTATACTGTCTAATTTTAATCTGTATTTTGATAAATGCTGCTTGTTAACATCAAGTCTGTGCATGGGACTTTCTTTCGAGATCATTAAAGAATATTCTTCAAGACGGAGTCTGTAATCCCGGACTTTTTTGTCAGTAAACATCATCAACGACTCTTTATAACGTTTCAGTTGATCAAAAACATGACTAATATCACAAACAGCTATCCTCGCAGCGTCTGAAGGTGTGGCCGCCCTTCGATCAGCTATCAGGTCTGTAATGGTATCATCAGTTTCGTGTCCGACTGCTGATACTATGGGAGTATTACACGCAAATACCGATTCCGCAACTATTTCTTCATTAAATGCCCACAGGTCTTCAATGGATCCGCCCCCTCTACCGATGATGATAACATCAAGGTCCATCCTGTCCAGGGCTTCAATCCCCCTGACAATACTTTGAGCAGCTCCATTCCCTTGGACGAGAGCGTTATATAAATACAATTCTACAAACGGATTAATATCTCTTGCTATACGGCATATATCTTGTACAGCTGCTCCTGTTTTTGAAGTAACGATCCCTATACGTGAAGAAAAAGGGGATATCTTTTTCTTATATTGAGGAGCAAAATATCCCATTTGTGAATACTGTTTTTTTAAGTAATCCAATTTAAGATACAGGTCGCCAAGTCCTGATCTCTTTAATTCTCTGACATTTATCTGATAATATCCGCCGGCCTCATATACTCCCACCTGTCCCTGTACAACTATCTCAAGGCCGTCTTCCAACTTAAAATCCGGTCTTGGAACAGTTTTCCATATTACTGCACGTATAGAAGATCTATCGTCTTTGAGAGTAAAATAAATATGACCGTTTGTATGATATTTGCAATTTGAAATTTCTCCTTTTATACAAATATTTCTTAATACAAAATCATCGGATATAACGGATTTTATGTGTGAATTGATCTCAGATACGCTATATTCTCTCATAGATTCATTCCTACAGTGCAACTGCTGAAAGGATACCGTTTATAAAACCGGGAGCAGCTTCTTCTCCGTATTTTTTGGCCAGTTCTACTGCTTCATTTATAGCAACACTTTTCGGAATATAGTCATCATACAAAACCTCATATACAGAAAGGCGAAGAATAGCAAGTTCGGCTTTTCCTATCCTGGAAGAGGACCATCCTGTAGCATTTCGGGAAATGATCTCATCTATATCGGGGATCATATTTATGATCTTTTTACTTTTCTCTCTGATGTATAAATCATCTTCATTATTAAGAGTTAAAGGAATATCACTTTCATCTGTTATATTATCAACATACAGCGAGATATAATCATCAGAACTGTCGTCTTTTCTGAATTCGTAAGAAAAAACAATTTTAAAAATGTGCTCTCTCAGAGCACTACGCATTAAAGAAGCCATGTACCCTCCGGTTCATCATGTTTTATTTTTCTCAAGAGCAATACCTGCTACCTTAACATTAACCGAAGATACTTTTAATGCAGTCATCGTTTCAATGGCAGAAAGGACTTTTTCCTGAACTCCCCGGCAAGTTTCAGGAATATCATAACCTTCCTTTACATTTATGATCAGATTTACGTCCACAACATTCTGCGAAACTTTTAGTTTAACTGCTTTGGAAAGCTTCCCGCTCCCGGTCTTGCTGACATTATTTTTTCTGATATTACCGGGCAAAAATGCAACACCGTCAACTTCTGTAGCAGCAAGAGCTGAGATCATCACAACCACATCATCGGAGATATGTACCTCTCCGATATTTATATTTTCTCTTATAGGATAATTAATATTTCTTTTTACAGCTTTATTGGCCATGTTTTACTCCTTAAATCACAGATTTTAAAGATTATAACATCTTTTTTTGTAAATATAAAGTCTCTTTGCTATTGCAATATATTTTAATTTTTTTTATAATTTATAACCGTATTACAGACCGGTATCAAAATACATGTACGATAATCTTAATTATCCGTAATTATTTTATATCGTATTCTGTGAACCATGGTATAGAATATCCAAAAAATATATAAAGAATAATAAGGAGAATAACAATGTCATATGTAGATGAGGTACTCAGCCAGGTCAGCGAAAGATATGCCGATCAGCCCGAATTCATCCAGGCTGTAACTGAAGTATTAAACACGCTCCGCCCTGTTGTTGAGGCAAATGAAGAAATTTATAAAAGAGATGCTATCCTCGAAAGGATCACTGAGCCTGACAGAGCAATCATTTTCAGAGTGCCCTGGGTGGACGATAACGGAAATGCCCAGGTAAACAGAGGCTACCGTGTTCAGTTCAACAATTCTATCGGCCCCTATAAAGGTGGTCTTCGTTTCCACCCTTCAGTCAACTTAAGCATCATCAAGTTCCTTGGTTTTGAGCAAATCTTTAAGAACTCTCTTACATCTCTTCCTATGGGCGGAGGAAAAGGAGGTTCCGATTTCGACCCTAAAGGTAAATCAGACAGGGAGATCATGGCATTCTGCCAGAGTTTTATGAACGAGCTTTATAAGCATATCGGAGCAGACACTGATGTTCCTGCCGGAGATATCGGTGTTGGTGCCCGCGAGATCGGATACATGTTCGGTGAATACAGAAAGCTTAAAGGTATTTATGAAGGAGTTCTCACAGGAAAGGGGCTTTCATTTGGAGGTTCTCTGGTACGTAAACAGGCAACAGGATATGGTCTCTGCTATATCACCCAGGAACTTCTTAAAAAGAACGGAACATCATTTGAGGGCAAGACAGTAGTAGTTTCAGGTTCCGGAAATGTTGCTACATATGCCATAGAGAAAGCTACACAGCTTGGTGGTAAGGTTGTAACCTGCTCTGACTCATCAGGCTGGGTTCATGATCCCGAAGGTATAGATATCGAGCTTCTTAAGGAGATCAAGGAAGTAAAAAGAGCAAGACTTACAGAGTATGTTAAAGAACGTCCCGGTGCGGAATATCATGAAGGACGCGGTGTCTGGAGCATACCGTGTGATGTGGCTTTACCTTGTGCTACACAGAATGAACTTCTTATCGATGACGCAAAACAACTTGTAGCAAATGGCTGCAAATATGTATGTGAAGGCGCAAACATGCCTACCACTCTTGAAGCTACAGAATATCTTCAGGCAAATTTACAGTTTATTCCCGGTAAAGCTTCAAATGCCGGTGGTGTTGCTACATCTGGCCTTGAGATGAGCCAGAATTCAGAAAGACTTTCCTGGACAGCAGAAGAAGTTGACAATAAGCTTCAAGGCATCATGGCAAACATCTTCAAAAATATAGATGAAGCAGCTGCTAAATACGGTATGGACGGCGATTATGTTGCCGGAGCAAATATTGCAGGCTTTGAAAAAGTTGTTGATGCTATGCTTGCCCAAGGTGTTGTATAATAGATATAATACATTGTTATTCTATAAATCACTTTTAATCGATCTAAACAAATAACGATATCTTAATTTCGTTTTTTGATATCAGCCTCTTTATAGGACATATTTGATCCGTAAAGAGGTTTTTTTTGTGTTAATTCATAAAAAAAACAAAGGAATTGCAGATCTGTGAAAGATCAGTCCTCTGTTTTATATATTATTAATTATATTAACTGTTTTTCAAGAGCGCTTACGGCTTCAGCCAGCAGCTTTCCTATAGATGAAGGATCCTTACCTCCGGCACGGGCCATGTTCGGGCGTCCGCCGCCGCCACCGCCTACTATAGGCGCAAGTTCTTTAATAAGGTTTCCTGCATGAGCCCCTGCATTTACTGCTGCATCCGTAGCCATTGCAAGAAGGCTTACCTTGCCTTCCTTTTCACCTGCAAGAAGGACTACACAGGAATCCGCCTTGGTTTTAAGCTTGTCTCCTAAGTTAAGAAGCGCATCTCCTTCTACATCAGAAAGCTTAGCGGTAAAGAGCTTAACACCGTTTACATCAGCTTCCTGTACGGAATCACCAAGAGCCTGTCCTGCAAGCTTTGCTTTCATGCTCTCGTTTTCGGAACGCAGTTTCTTTAGTTCTTCCTGCATAGCCTCTATCTTTGTCACAAGCCCTGCGCTGTCGGTCTTAGCTGCTTCCGAAGCCTCATTTATCTCGGTCTCAAGCTTGTCGTAGTATTCTCTCAGAGCCCTGCCTGTCAAAGCCTCTATACGCCTTACCCCGGCAGCGATACCCGACTCTGAGATGATCTTAAACAGCGCGATATTCCCTGTATTCTTCACATGAGTACCGCCGCAGAATTCCTTAGAGAAATCCCCCATGGTGACCACGCGCACCCTTTCGCCGTACTTCTCGCCGAAAAGTGCCGTAGCTCCGGTCTTTCTGGCTTCATCGATACTCATGATATCGGTGGAAACAGCCTCTCCCTTTGCGATCTCCGCATTTACAAGTTCCTCTGTTTTCCTGATCTCTTCAGGTGTCATAGCCTGAAAATGTGAAAAGTCGAATCTGAGCCTGTCCGGTGATACAAGGGATCCGTGCTGTTCCACATGAGAGCCCAACACAGTCTTTAATGCTGCATGCAGCAAATGGGTAGCTGAATGGTTCTTACAAGTATAAGCCCTGAGGGATGAGTCTACTGCAAGATGAACATTTTCTCCATTACGTATCATTCCCCTGGATACATAACCGACGTGACCCACCTTTCCGCCAACCAGCGGAATTGTAGAAGTAACATCAAATTCCCCGTCTGTTCCTGTTATCACGCCGGTATCGCCTTCCTGACCACCCATTGTTGCATAAAAAGGTGTGGCAGGCAATATAACTGTTCCATGCTCACCTTCGGACAAAGCATCAACTATTTCGTCATCTATGTAAATATTCTTATCCTCATCCAAATGCGCAACAGTCATGGCAGCTATCGTGTCATTACTTTCAAGACTGTCATATCCTGTAAATACAGAGGATAAAGAGGTGTCAATTTTGTTAAAAACGGTTTCATCGTGACCTGAATAATTAGAATCCGGCCTTGCTTCCTGAGCTTTCTTTCTCTGCTCTTCCATTGCTTTTTTGAAACCTTCTTCATCGATAGTCATACCTTCATCTTCAAGGATCTCTTCAGTAAGATCCACTGGAAAACCATAGGTATCATAGAGTTTAAAAACACTTAGACCATCAAGCTCACTTTTGTTTTCTTTTCTGAGATTTTCCTGCATTTCTTTAAGAATAGAAAGACCTGAATCTATGGTGTTATCAAAGTTTTCCTCTTCTTTTTCAATAACCCTTAGAATAAACTCCCTCTTCTCATCAAGCTCAGGATATCCATCCTTTGAACCTTCTATGACCGTAGTCGCAAGTTGCGCTAAAAACTTATCTTTTATCCCCAGCTTTCTTCCATGTCTTGCGGCTCTTCTTAAAAGTCTCCTTAAAACATAGCCTCTTCCCTCGTTTTTTGGCAAAATGCCGTCACTGACCATAAATGTCACAGACCTGATATGATCAGTAACAACCCTCATGGAAATATCAGTCTGTTCATCCTGCTTATACTC
>CACZTF010000164.1 GCA_902784025.1 uncultured Lachnospiraceae bacterium | reverse complement strand
CAGTACCCGGACGGTAAGTATGCTGATCCTGCGGAGGTTGCATCTGCCACCGTTTTCCTGGCAAGCGATCTTTCCGGTCACATTAACGGTATGGGACTGCGTATAGATGGCGGGAAAGTGGCTATGGCTTAACTGCAGCCTTTACCTTTCTTAAATATTTTTAGTCCGTTTTTGTAAAGACAGGGGACGGGTGTGTTTTACACCCCGTCCCCTGTCTTTCTTTATCCTGGTATAATGGAATAGAACGATCATGCAGATAATAACCTACAGCTTTAGAGGATTGAAAAATGGCTAATATAATGTTGACAGATGCGTGCAATCTGAAGTGTCCCTATTGTTTTGCAAATGAATTTGTAAACAAAGATAAAAATGACATCACGGAAGAGGCTTTTGATTAGGCGATGGATTTTATCGTCGGAGACGGAACACACACTTTAGTCGGACTGATAGGCGGTGAGCCCACCATTCATCCCCGCTTTGAACATTTTTCAAATAAACTGATCAGTGACCGGCGCGTAAAACGCATAGTTGTATTTACAAACGGGATCTGTCTGGACAGATATATGGATATCATCACCCATGAAAAGGTATCTTTACTCATAAATTGTAATCCTCCTTCGGATACAGGTGAGGCTGATTACAATAAACTCGTTGATAATATAGGTATATTGTTCAGGCAAAATGAGGTCAAAGACAGAACTTATCTTGGGATAAATATGTACAAGGCGGATTTTGAATACCTTTATTTTACAGATCTTCTGGTCAGATACGATCATCGCAATGTAAGGGCTTCGATAGCGGTTCCGAATATCTAAGCGGACAAAAACATCGATGCCCATGGTTATTTTAATTTAATAAAACCACGTATGTCAGAGTTCTTTCATGTTCTGTTCAGACTCAATGTGGTGCCTGTTATTGACTGCAATAAGATGCCTTCCTGCCTCATGACGGAAAATGATCATTCTTCTTTCAGGCAGTACATGGATGATCCGGAGTTTAAAGAAAAATTCCAAGACAGTTATATATCTTCCGCGATGGTAAAGTGTTATCCTGTCATAGATATCAGACAGGACCTGACCGCCGTAAGATGCTTCGGATTATCGGGCAGCACAAAGCAGGATATAAGAAACTTTAAAGGCATAAAGGATCTGAATGACCATTACCTCAGAACTGTCGATGCGCATGCATATGACACGTTTTATTCAGGTAAATGCGCTGATTGCCGGAAAAGGAAAGCCCGGCAGTGTTCCGGCGGCTGCTATGCCTTTAAGATAAATGAGATGCTTAAGATGTAAAGCTGTAAAGAGTTGTAAAAGGAAAATGAAGTTGTAAAGAGTTGTAAAAAGTTGTAAAATAATCGAAAAGTTGTAAAGAGTTGTAAAAACACATAAAAGGAGATGTGAAATATGACTGCTTCAGATAATCCCTTTACCTTATTTTTCGGCAAACAGCCCTTGCAGTATATAGACAGGCTGTCTCAGACAGACTCAGTGATCAATACATTTGAAAGTGATGATCCCTCAACCCAGGTCTATTTAGTGACCGGAGTCAGGGGTTCGGGTAAGACTGTGATGATGACATCTATTGCAAACGATTTAGACAAAAGAGGCAAGTGGATAGTCGTTAATCTGAATCCTACGAGAGACATGCTGCATGCCCTAGCGGCAAAGTTATACAAGGAGCCGCTCTTTAAGCCGCTTCTTGCAGAATTAAAAGTGGATTTTTCACTTTTGGGAATAGGCGTGTCCATAGCGAGATCAAATAAGATTTCCAATATAGAGTCTGTTATAGAGATATTGCTTGGTATTGCAAAAAAAATAAAGAAAAAGATACTGGTGACTATAGATGAGGTTACAAACTCTGATCATGTAAAAGAGTTTGTAAGCGCCTTTCAGATATTTGTCAGGGAAGATCTTCCGATATATATGATAATGACGGGATTATATGAAAACATTCAGCAACTAAAAGATAACAGATCTTTGACATTTCTTTACAGGGCGCCAAAGATAGAACTGTTGCCATTAAACATAAATGCCATAAAAGCCGCTTATAAAAATGTTTTTTCATGTACAGATGAAACTTCTGAGTGGATGGCTTCTCAGACAAAGGGCTATTCCTT
>CACZTF010000163.1 GCA_902784025.1 uncultured Lachnospiraceae bacterium | reverse complement strand
TGGCTTCTGCTATATATGGTAGCCGCCATTATATGAACACCACCAAATATATACATATTATCTCTATTTTTTCCTTTTTCCAAAGTTTTTGGGGTCATTTTGGGGTCAAATTATAAAACCTAAATATTCGAAAAAAATACCTACACATATTTTTTTATTATACGCCCATTAAGAACAATTGTCACTCAGGAAAAATATTTCGCAATTCTTGTCACTTACGATTATATAACTTAAAGGCATTCTTCCCCTTTTGTATTTTGGATACGTAAATGCATGTCTATTCTTTTCAAATGCTATTATCTTTCTACACATTTTTTTTCAACACCTTCAGTTCCTTAACCATCTCAAATTTAACCCCTGTATCTATAACCTCAAAATGCTTTCTGCCGCAAGAAATCTTTTTAACCTCCGGTCCTTTCAGGGTGCTCTCGACATCCGTGCCTTTTGTCTCTGCCACAAAATAAAGCTTATCCCCCACCTCAGTATCCAAAACCACTGCCCAGTCAGGATTATAACTTCCGATAGGTGTATCTATCTTAAATGCCGACGGTAACTTTGCGTATAAAACCACATCATCATCAAACTCGGCATCCTCTGCAAATTGTTTCTCTATATCCGAATCATAGATCACATGATCAAAAACGTTTTTATCTGCAGTAGTCTCTATGACATTTCTGTCCTTGTATCCAAAAAGCCCTTCATCGTTAAAAATGAAATCCTGTTCATAAAACTCGCCGGTCTTTTCGTACATGATACCTTCGGTAAGGTTATCTCTTTTTACTTCAAGAAGGATTTTCGATACCTGCTTAATGCACTCTTCAGGATTAACATAGAAATCATGAAGCCTTCCGGAACCGACAATTATTTCTATAATAGTTCTTCTCAACAGCCCCGTTGCATCTTGCAATCTTCTTACAAAGTCCGGGTAATCCGGTTGTTCAAATTCAGAAGTTACACCATACTGTTTAGTCTGTTCCCGAACCATCATTATGCCGGCATTGTTTATATCTATTTCGGAGATCAACCCGTCTATCCTATCCTCCCTGATACAAGGCATATTTCTGATCTTCTCAATAGCTTCTTTCTTAAGCTTTTCTATATCCATGCTGACAGAGTACTTTGTTTTTTCCTTGATCTTATCCCATAACACCTTGAATTCCGGTGACAGTTCCACTTTTTTATTAAGATGCACATCCACCTTTGCAGATGCATCCCTTATCTCAATCTCCCTGGAAAGATTCTTTATCTGTTTTACAACCTTTTCTGTAAATGTTTCATAAAGATCAGGCAGAATAAATTGCTCATTGTGCACATCCTGAAAAAATTTCTGGGTCGCTTTTCCAGCCTTACTCATATAATCATTTTCGACCAGATAGTTGAATATGATCTCGGACTCCGCTTGGCTCAGTTCATAACGCGTACCATCAGCCTGCTTTACAGAAATTCCGGCAAAGCTTACAGGTTCGACAATACCAAACTTGAAATTATCCGTTTCAAGTTCTTTCTGTAAAGTTGAAGCGAATTCTTTATATGACTCATTTGCGATAACAGTCAATGTATTATATCTGTTGTCAAGAACTCTCTCTCCGTTCTGATCAACGCATATTCTTAAGCCACGACCGATCTTCTGCCTCTTAGTCATTGTGTCCTTAGTCTCTACTAAAGTGCAAACCTGGAAGATATTTGGATTATCCCACCCTTCTTTAAGAGCAGAGTGGGAAAATATAAAACGGATTGGCTCATCAAATGAGAGCAGCCTTTCCTTATCCTTCATGATAAGGTGATATGTACTCTCATCTGCAATAGACACACCGGCCCCCTTAGAGTCGATCAATCTGCCTTTACCATCTTTTGAAAAATATCCTTCATGTACTTCTGTACTATCGGCAGAAATACTGTCCCCGTACTGCTCCAATAGTCTTTTATATTTCGGCAGTTTTATCATTCTGTCGTACTCTTCCTCAAACCACTTTGCATATTCCCCCTTCTCATCTTCGGCATCATAATCACGATACTTAGCAACCTCATCAATGAAAAACAGACTTAAAACCTTAATGCCTCTTTTTATACAATGGTATTCTTTGTCTAAATGTCTCTCTATCGTCTGACGTATCTGTGCCTTTTTTATAGAAGACGGATCAACCTCCCCGATAGCTTCCCCTTTTTTTATAAACTCACCGTTCGCCAGAGAAACAGATTCCTCACCGGGGAAACAGTCTATATTGTCAATTATAAAATTGGAGCTTTTATAATAATCAACCTCATTGG
>CACZTF010000162.1 GCA_902784025.1 uncultured Lachnospiraceae bacterium | reverse complement strand
TTATACTTACAATAGATAGTTTTAGGTTTTTATATTCGTAAGGAGGCTGAATATGAAAGAGAACAGTTTTTTTAGCGAGGATGAATTTGAAGATATTTACGTGAATAATGATTACAGTTTGAATGCTTCAAATATAGCAGACAAAAAGATAAACCTTCACATCGATGACGATGACATTTTCGGAGATGTAGATGATGAGGATGACTCGATTGAGAATGATGAAGAAAAAGTCAAAGCAAATGACAAAGCAAATCCTGCACGGGATATTGCAATTGATGAAAACCTTGTAAACAGCGCAGATATTAATAAAGCAGTGGAATATATGTATAATACTGTTACCGGGATTGAAAGCGCCCGTACAGCAGGAAAGTATACTGCTGAACACGAAAAAAAGGAAAGCGAACTGGACAGCTTCCTTGATGACCTGGTAAAAACATCTTCAGAAAAAAAAGAGTTTCTTACCGCTCTTATCTACGCTGTCAATAAAAAATACTATGAAACAGCATTAACTGTAAATGATATGCGAAATGAATGGATAACCAAATTAAGGAACGGCGGCGTCCCCAGAGTAGAACTTCTCAAGGATGATAACACTATAGTCATACCTTTGGCACATGATATAGTTCTTGCAAAAGAGCCTGATGCCAGGGCCGTACCTGTGATGCATAGAAAACTTCTCGACAAGATGAAGAATATTACCATAGATGGTATAAAAGGTGAGGACTATTTCAAAACCATCAGTAAGAAAGCTAATGAAGCTGTATGGAAAGCCAATAATCTTAACAGAGAATACAAACTTAATTCAGAGATACTGAACGATTATAATAAAGCTCCTACCCCGGGTTTCAAGGTAATTCCGAGCAAATATAAAGATGGAGCAGATGTATTCGAGCAGATTCCACCATGTCTGAACGAAGTAGCTTTTTGCGACAACAAAGATGAACTCGCAGAGGTAGAAGCAGACTTCCATAAAACCCTTTTTACTGCTGAACGATTTGAGCAGATGATAAAATCCGGAGTTAAAACCACCAATCATATTCTTGCAGAGCTTAAAAAAACCGCTGGCGGCCGGGAACAATCCAAAGCCTGTCAGGCTACAATCAAACTCCTGGAAGATTTTTCACAAATTGGTAATAACAGTGAAAATATAACTGCCGAAAATATAGAGAAGATTACAAATAAGCTTTTAGAATCGGCTGTACAATTCAGGGATGAAAATGAGAAAGGCTTTAATGAAATCAAAAAGTCAGAGGAACCGGATACTGAGGCTTATAAACAGGCAGAGAAACTTTCGGTCATGTCGAAAAATCTCTTCAGTATCATAGATTTAATTTCCAGGAGAAATGCTGAATTCAAAAAGGAGAATATAAGTCCTGCCGACGTAAAAAATGCAAAGCTTGGTCTCAAATTTGTCGATGGAAAATACAGACAATTCGGATCAATAGGCAAAGGCCTTGATTATGAAGAAAATGACGGATGCCAATATAAGAATTCTCTGGAAAATCAGATGGACATTATTAGTGACAGCCTTATGAATGATGGTGTCTACTGTGAATCATATGACAAGCTGATGAAGGAACTAAAGAAAAATTACCGACTTGAGTTTCTTGAGATGAAAGCTAAATCTCACGAAAAAATAGCTGCCAGACTTCATGAAGGTCTGGAATATGAACGCATGAAAACAGCGGGCAGGGAAGAGATATATCGATTAATAAATGAATGTAAGGAATTTGAAAGGACAAATGAAACAAAACTTGGAATAGCCGGAGCCGGAGCTAACAGACTTGAGCTACTGGATAGAATTCAGAGGAATGTATCCAGAAAACCTAACATGGAAGACGTTGAGCTACATAGGAGTATATGGAGTGCACAGGATAATGACAGAGACGAACTTTGGTATGTTTATAATTATGGCCTAAAAAATTCTATCAAGCAGCAGGGCTGGATGATTCCTGAACATCTCCGCGAAAGATATGGATTTAATATAGATGGGGACATCAGCCCGGCAGAAGAAAAAACCTATTTTGCTCGCACCAATACTTCCATGCAATCCTGTATGCATAACGGCGGACTAAAGGAGGCACGTAAACTTTTTGAGAACATTTACGGTAATTTTATTAAGACTTATGTAAATATGGGAAAAGACTATTCAGAAATATATGATGCTCTGGATGGTGAAGAAAACCGGGAACTTAAGGCCAGATATCTTTTCAATCACTGTGGAGCAAGACTAGATCTTGCACCTATAAACCAGCAAAAGATTCTTGCCGAACAAACTATTTTTAATTATGTACATAGTGAAAAATTCAAGAATGAAGTTGATTACTCCGACAAAAATATTACATTTGGAGAATTGATGGATAAACTCGATTTTACTGATGAAGATAAAAACTTTATTATCACCCATGATAGCGGAGAAGGCCGCCTTAAGACTGCTAAATTCAATCTGAATGATAAAGTATGGGATTTTTATAAAAATGCATCGGACAACAATTCGATTATAGTAGATCCGGAGGCAGAAATAAAATCTGTTATAATAAATATGGTCAAAACCATAAGCCTTAGTAATATTCACAAAAAAGAAATGGCAACCCTTTCAGAAAGAGAGCTTAAATACTGTCAGTTATGTGAACGCAATATAGAGGATTTTGAACAGAAAGAACAACGTCATATGTATGATGATATAACTGATTGGATTAAGACAACCGGCGAAAAAAAGGCGAATGATCTTATGAAGATTGTGATAGTTGACAAGATGCAGCGTCAACATGCCATTTTAAATACTGAACGATTAACCGGTGTTGATCCGAAAACCGAGATTGGAAGGTTCTATAATAATAATATTAAGTCAAAAAACACATATATAAGCAATTTTCTGAAGGACGGCATGAGTGTTGAGGAAGTCCAGGAAAAAATCATCACTGACAGAAAGTATGAAATGTTGCAGTCTATCAGTCCGAGGAATATGCCTGTTGGATTTGAAACTTATATTGAGCTTCACACAGCCGGTCGTGGAGGAGAAACAACGGAGCAAATGATAGAAAATCTGTCAAAAGTTCTTGCCGCTTCTTCTTTGAGCAAACGAAATGAAACGTTTGATGTATCAAGAATTCATAAAGATGCAAAGAGAATCAGAGAAGTATACTGTCTGGATTCACTTGCCCGAAACCCTAAAGCTCTCAGAGAGGCTCTCAGAGGAGAAGTATCTGCAAGAAAATGCAGCCATAACATGAGTAAAGCGTTATATAATGTTTCTCCGGAAAATATGAAAAACTATTCCACGGATATGAAGAAACTTCTGGATAATATGTGGGATCCAAATGGAAGATCTGATGAATATAACAAGCTTTATAATGCTGTTAAAGCAGCATCAGAGGTAAACGGAAAAGATCTTACCCCTGAAGAGAAGGCATCAGAAATAAGGGTTGCAAATGTTAAGATATTTGACGCAGTTGCTGCATATATCAAAGGAAAAGAAAAAATAAGAACAAGCAGTAATGGAAATGCACGTTTTGCAAATGCGCTTGATGCACTGGCTATAGCATCTAAATATGCACCCGGCATGGACACCCGCAGAAATGCACTCATCAATAAAATCAACAAAATTCGCAAGGTGAGAGCCGGAAACGATGCATTTATAAATATAGCTACTTTCACTGAAAGATGGGGCGCTGTCCGTGCTAAGTCCGCAAAGGATGATTATAATGCAAGGCAGCAGCAGAAACAGAATTCAAGAAATAAATCTAATGATGCACCGCAGGTATGATTACGTGAATAGAGGGGAGTATGATTACTCCCCTCTTTATATTACACAAAGGATGCGCACTTGCGACACACTTTATACCTTAAGGTTAAGTATTATTACAGCTGACAGGATCAGGAGTATTCCAATACCTGATAATAATGTCAGTGGCTCGGAGAAAACTATGATTCCGATAAGTGTAGCAACCATAGGCTCTATGGTCGCAATGATTCCCGCCTTGCTGGCTTCCACA
>CACZTF010000161.1 GCA_902784025.1 uncultured Lachnospiraceae bacterium | reverse complement strand
GTTTCTGCAAATCTTGTGCAGGACGTTGATTATACGGTTGTTTACGAGAATAATATTAATGTCGGCAAAGCTACGGTTCACTTTATTGCAAAAGATGACAGCGCAAAGTGCTACGGCAGCAATAGCGTGAACTTTAAGATCACTAAGCCCTCAGCGATCGTTCTTGATAACAGTAAGGTAGCCATGAGGCTTCTTGATGAGTCGGGAAAAGTGATGGATACAGCATCGGCAAGCTTTGCAAAGGGCGGAGCAACCCCGAAGGTTCAGATAACCTATACAGTCGGTGATGAGATAATAGTACTTAAAGAAGGCGAGGATTATAAGCTTTCATATAAGAGCAATAAGGACATAAACAAGAAGGCTACTGTTACTGCAGACTTCAAAGGTGCTTATAAGGGCAAGGCATCTGTGGAATTTGATATAAAGCCGCAGGATCTTTCAAAGCTTAAGCTGTTGGTTGATGATATTGAACTGGATACTTCAAAGGCAAAGGATTTCGAGTATCAGAAGACCAAATGGACACTGACCGATCTTGACGGGAAGGTGCTGGCAATGGGTAAGGATTACGAGAAGATCAAGACCGGTGCGGCAGAATCACACGGAACGAGCTTTATTGCTGATGGAAGCAATCCGAAAACAGGATCCACGGTGACCCTTACTATAAAAGCAAAGGAAGGCGGAAGCTATACGGGCAAGATCAGTGCAAGTTACCGCGTGATCGAAAAAGGAAAGAGCATTAAGAAGGCAAAAGTGACACTTAAAAAGCAATGCTCCTTCAAAGGCGGAATGCCGGTGACTATCAAGGCAGATGATATTGAGGTTAAGCTTACAAAGAACGGGGAAGCGTTAAAGCCCGGAACCGATTATGAGATAGTAAGCTATGACGGAAATCTGTGGGCAGGAAAGAAGGCGAAGCTGACCATTAGAGGCAAGGGTGATTATGGCTGCCTTAAGACGGTTAATTTCGTGATAGATCCACTTAAGTGGCTGCACTGACCAGAATGATAAAGTGACAAAATGGGGATTGATCAGCTGACTGAAGAGTACACTTCAGAAGGAAGGATTATTCCCGGAGAGGATGCTTCCCTGTATTTTGAGGGAAGCATCCATTTGGTTTTAGTCTGAATTCTGAGTCTGCTTGCATTTTCATATAAGAACTTCACATTCGAGGTGATATATTCTGTTGAGAATTGTGCTGTATTGTGATACCATAATCCTGCTATAATTCTTATGCGGTGGAATACTCATTTTTTGGGGCTGTGGTATTGCCTGCTTTTTGTACCCGGCATTATAAAGAGTTATTCATATATGCTTGTGCCTTATATTCTTATTGACGAACCCGAACTGACACCTATGGAGGCTATCAAAAAGTCATGTGCAATGATGAAAGGCCATAAACTGCAAACATTTATGTTTGATCTTTCATACATAGGATGGATGATCCTTTCGCTTATTACCTTCAGGATTGTTGGAGTTTTCTACGTGGAGCCATACAGAAGATGTGCAAGGGCAGCAATCTATATAGAGCTGAGAAAAAACAATAACTGATGGCACCGAGGGGTATAGACTGATGAATCCAAAACATACAGTATTTGCAATAAAGAATATGAAAAGCATAAAGAAAGTTCTGATCCCTTTTATCCTTACGGCTTCGCTGTTTTTGGCAGGCTGCTCGGATATCACCGTAAATATAAATATTAACGGGAATGACAAAAGTGAAAGAACAGCAGAAGTTAAGGATGATCTCAAATGGTGGCAGGAAACGGTTGCCTATGAGATATATGTGAAAAGCTTTAAGGATTCGGACGGAGACGGCTATGGAGACATAAACGGTATCACTTCAGAGCTTGATCATCTTAAAAACCTTGGGGTCGGTGCTGTGTGGCTGACTCCCTGTTATGTTTCACCGCAGGCTGATAATGGATATGATATTGCAGACTATTATAATATCGATCCAACATACGGGACCATGGAAGATATGGACCGCCTGATCGCGGAGGCGGATAAACGTGGTATCCGCATTGTAATGGATCTTGTATTCAATCACACATCCGACCAAAATGAGTGGTTCAAGGAATCCGCGCGTGGTAAAGATAATGAGAAAAGTGACTGGT
>CACZTF010000160.1 GCA_902784025.1 uncultured Lachnospiraceae bacterium | reverse complement strand
TTTTCATAGAGTTCCTGGGCTATCTTAAGTGCAACCTCAGGGCTTATCTTAAAAATTCCGGAACAGTCATTTTGCAGCTCTGCAAGGATGTACAGAAGTGGTGGATTTTTCTTTTCCTTTTTTCTCTCAACTTTTAGTACCCACGCCGGTACCTCTGCTCTCCCTTCAGGTTCTGCGGCCACGGTTGCATCAGGATCCGTATCCTTGGAATTTTCCCCTTTACTTTTGAACTCTACGGGTATCCGGCTGTCCCCAGCTATACCTGTCGCAAGTGTGATAGCATCTTCTTTGTTCAAAAAGCCGTTGTCTTTGTACAGATTTTTGCTCCCGAAAAACCTGCTGTTTTCACTGACCTTCCATTCTGCGCAAAACCCTTCTTTTATCCCGGCATTCAGCTTATAAAAAGGAGTTGTAACAAAACCACGTATTTCTCTTTCACGTTTCACTATCATCCCAAGCACACATGTCATGACACGGCCTACGGCAACGGTAAGATATTTTTTCCCGATCGCTGCTCCTATGATATTACCATAGATCAGAGACATGGCCCTGGAGAAATTGATACCCATCAGGTAATCTTCTTTTGCACGGAGATATGCAGAATCTGACAGGTTATCATATTCTGACAGGTCTTTTGCATTTTTTATTCCCTTTATTATCTCTTCTTCCGTCTGGGAATCTATCCAGACCCTTTTTTCTTTTTTACCTCTTACTCCTGCCTGCTCACGAACAAGTCTGTAAATATATTCCCCTTCTCTTCCCGAGTCTGTACATACATATATAGTATCCAGATCACTGCGAAGAAGCTGTTTTTTTACGATAGCAAACTGCTTTTTTACTCCATTTATCACCTCATACTTATAATCATCCGGTATGAAAGGAAGGGAAGACAGACTCCATTTTTTCAGTGCAGGATCATATTTTTCGGGATAACTCATAGCCACGAGGTGACCTACGCACCACGTTACAACAAAAGAAGATGACTCCATAAACCCGTCACCGGATCTGAACGTCTCTCCCAACGCTTTTGCAAACTCCTTTGCAACACTTGGTTTTTCCGCTATGAACAAATTCTTTGACATTTACTCCAACAGCCCCCTGTATATCTCGCTCTTTGAAACGCCGCGGTCTTTTGCCGCAGCTTTCATAGCCTCCTTTTTATTCAACCCCCCGTCAAGATACATCTGCACATGTTCCTGAAGGCTCATTGAAAGATATCTTTTCTTTTCCAGTTCCTCTTCCTGTTTTCTGGATCTTCCTTCTATAACCAGCACATATTCTCCTCTCGGAGGTTCGTTTTCTGCAAATGTCACAGCGTCTTTCAGAGTCATCATCCTTGCAGACTCGTGTATCTTTGTAAGTTCCTTGACTATGCTTATAAGTCTTTCACCTCCCAGTATATCTTTTATTTCTGTCAGTGTGTTTTTTATTCTATGAGGTGCTTCATAGATTATGATGGTCCGGTATTCTTTTTCAATATCTTCAAGCACCCTTTTTCTTTCTTTTTTGTCAGAAGGCAGAAAAGCTTCAAATGCAAACCTTCTTGTATCAAGACCGCTGACAGTCAGTGCTGTTATGCAGGCAGCCGGTCCCGGAAGAGAAGTGACCGGTATTCCTGCATCTATACACATCTTTACAAGCTCTTCTCCGGGGTCGGATATGCCGGGCGTCCCTGCATCTGTGATAAGAGCTATACATTTGCCTGAAAGCATCTCTTTTACCAGTTCCCGCCCCTTATCGTATTTGTTATGTTCGTGATATGCAGTCATAGGGGTCTTTATCTCAAAATGATTGAGAAGCTTTATGCTGTTTCTGGTATCCTCTGCCGCTATCAGATCAGCCTCTTTTAAGCATCTTATAACCCGAAGGGTGATATCCTCAAGATTTCCTATAGGCGTAGCACAGAGAAATAGCTTCCCTTTTTCGTCCGTGATCATAATGGTTCACTCCTTTTTAATGTATGATGTGTTTCAACGAATCGTCATTTCAATACATCTGTTTTAATTCATCGGTATATTCCCCGTTTTCTCCGTAGATGATAAGCGGAGGCTCCGTTATGATCTGAGTTCCACCGCCCTTTACCGCATCTATGAGTACCATCACAGCATTTTTATCCTTAAAGGAGTGCACAAAACGGATGCGTTTTGGCTCAAGTCCTGCCTCACAAAGCCGGGTGATGATCTCCGCCAGGCGTCTGGGTCTGTGAACAATAAAGATATGGCCTCCTTCTTTTAAAACTTCTGAAGCCCGAAGGGCTATATCCCGGAATGTACAGCTTATCTCATGACGGGCCGCAGCTTTTTCATCACAGGGATTTATAAGTCCGTCTCCTGGAGCCATATAAGGCGGATTACATGTTATCACATCAACTGACGGTCTGGCATACGCCTTAAGAAATCCTGCCGTATTACAGATATCTCCGTGTATTACGCAAAATCTGTCTCCCAACCCGTTTATATCGGCATTTCTGCAGGCCAGATCCGTATTTTTCTCCTGTATTTCTATACCCGTATAAAGCCCTCCCTTTCCCCTGGCAGACAAAAGGACCGGTATAACGCCGTTTCCTGTGCACATATCCAGCACATGGTCCTTTTTTTTTGCTCTGGTAAAATCTGCCAAAAGGACAGCATCCATACCAAAACAAAAAAGAGAGGGATCCTGTATCAAAACATATCCCTTTCTTTGAAGATCATCAATACGTTCCCCGGGACGAAGATGTATATCTTTTTTTAAATTATTCTCACTATCTTGCAGCATATATATTAATGATCCTACCGTTACTCTAAACCGTAGTAAAACTATACTCTTAAAAAAGATAAAGCGGATATACTAATCTTCCGTCAATTTCTCAATATCCTTCTCATCCACATCATCACCGGAATATCTTACCTTTTCATTTTCGCTGCACCTGGGCTTCTTAACAAGTTCCAGTTCATCAGCCGAAAGATATTCGATCTGACTGTCACCGCTTTCATCTTCAAAAAGGATCTTGCACTGCCTGAGCAGCACATTTCCTCCCACTACCTTACCGGTCCTTTTTCCGTTCCTTTTTTCTGAAACCATATCACCGTTGGAAGGCATTCCCTTTCTAAGCTCGTCATAAGCGGCACATTCATGTTCCAGACAGCACATAAGCCGCCCGCAAGTACCGGTAAGACCGGCAGGGTTAAGGGCTATTCCCTGATCTTTTGCCATTTTTATATTTACATTACATCTTCCTGACATATGGGAAGTACAGCAGGCCGGTCTGCCGCATACCCCCATACCGCCCACTATACGTGCCACATCACGTACTCCTATCTGTCTCAACTCTATACGTGTATGAAAAACATAAGCCAGATCTCTTACCAGCGCTCTGAAATCCACCCTGTCATCTGCATAATAATAAAACAGTATCTTTTTCCGGTCAAAAAGATATTTTACCTTTATAAGCTTCATCTCTAATCCATGCAAAGCTGTTTTTTCGGTGAATATCTTTGCTGCCTCTTCTGCAAGGATCTCATTTTCCCTGACTTTACTTATATCATCTTCACCGGCTACACGGATAATTGATTTAATGGG
Source organism: uncultured Lachnospiraceae bacterium (assembly GCA_902784025.1). Taxonomy (GTDB): domain Bacteria; phylum Bacillota; class Clostridia; order Lachnospirales; family Lachnospiraceae; genus UBA4285. The sequence goes on along the minus strand of CACZTF010000160.1, from coordinate 4,786 downwards.
TTCTTTGGTTTTTTCCCTTATCTTGCCCTCATCAGGGTCATTACGGAGTACCTCTCCCATTTCAATCCCCATTTCGCTTTCTGCTATTACTTTATCACCGGTTTTCAGTTCTTCATTACCCGTATAATAGTATTGTATGCAACCGCATTTATCAAATTTTACACTGATAAGCCTGTTCAAACTTTATTACCCCTGTACATTTTCACAAATAGACGTAAGCAGAAGCTCCATGGCTATATCAAAGCTTACATTTGCTGAGATACGCTGTTTTGCCTTCTGTATTGCCTCTGTTATGTTTTCAAGCCCTTCATAGCTTATTACCTGTGCCTGCCTGCTTATATCCGTGATATGATCTTTAAAAACGACACCATTCGCATCCCGGGTACTTTCAAAAAGCAAAACATCCCTGTACCACAGAGTCATCAGTTCAAAATAGTAATCAAGGAAGACATCTTTATATTCCTCTGCTTTTCTTATACACTTCGTCATCTCCGGTATGCTCATATTCTTGATATTCAAGACCACGTTCATAACATCTTTTTTGAGTTCACCAAAATTGCTGTTATCAAGATATGCCATACCCCGGCCTATCTTGCCTTCTGCAAATGTTACGGCAAATCTTATATCATCTTCTGTGACTGAACTGTCGTCCTCTTTTGCATCCCTCAAAAACCTCTCGACGATCTCGTCTGAAAGTACCGGCACTTCTATTTGTTCGGCTCTTGACCGGATAGTATGTAACAGCATATCGGGAGATGTGACAAGAAGTATGACTACAACATATTCAGGAGGTTCTTCAAGCGTCTTCAGAAGTGCAGACTGGGCCTCTACGGAAAGCTCCTGGGCCTCCTTGACTATGTATACTTTATAACTGCCTTTGTACGGCTTTACCATGGCATCATTAATGAGTTTTTCACGTATTTCTTCCACTGAGATATTACTTTTATCCTTTTGTCTTTCGATAAAAATGATATCCGGATGTACGCCTTCAATGGCTTTTCTGCATGAATCACATACTCCGCAGGCATAGGCAAGTTCTTGTTTGGCATCGCCGATCTTGTGCATGTGCTTATCTATACCCTCACAAAGCATAGTCTGGGCAAAAGTCTTCGCCACAGTCTTCTTTCCGGTCCCCGGTTCTCCGCTGAATATGTATGCATGGGATACTTTTTCCCTTACGATAGCTTCACGCAAATGCTTTGTCATTTCTTCCCTGCCAAAAATCTCGGTTAATGCTGCCATCTTTCTTCACCTCTCTTATTACTGATCTGTATTCTGTACTTTCAGGAAAACACCATATATTGCTTATCGCCGCAAACTCCGTCCTTTTCACGGAATGCCGATGATATTATCATCCCATTTGCATGATTCATTTACCAGGACATAAGAATATGCTGCCTCAAAAGACATATCCTCAAGTCTTATCACACCTTGATCAAGATCCTTTACGCTCTCATAAACAGCAGGTTCATCCTTTTTAAATGATGCCGCATACAGCGTTATCCCCATATCTTTTAATTTTCTGGCAAACAGGATAAAACTGCTGCTCTGACCGATGTTGGGAAATGTTCCGCTGTGAAACCCGTACACGAGAACCGCTTTTACATCACTTAATATTATCCGGTTAAAATTGATCCCGGGGTAGATCCGGACTGCGATTATTCCATCAACTGTTTTAAAACCCCTGTCTCTGAAATATTCCAGTTTCTGAACCGTAAGATTATTATCACACCTGTTTTCATGCTTGTCATTTATCACAACCCGCCAGCTGTAACCTTCTCCGGTAGAACTTAATCTATCAGGATAAAACTCAGCAAAGGGTTTTCCCCCGAATACTGAATGGTTATGACTTCCGGCATCAGCTTCCGTAAGCTCTACACCCCTGTATGCTCCGAAAACACTTCCGTCATGCCAAACAGCATAAACGTCATTATAGCAGCCTGATCCGGACAGATAACCGATAAGCCACACCGCCCCGGCAAAATCGTAAAAACCGTTACTATCCGGTTCTGATAAAGGTTTATTGGCTGCTGCAAATACTACAGGACACTTCAGCCTTCCCTTGAACACAGTACCTAAAAAGCTTGATGCATATGACAACGTGTCGGATCCATAGGTTATGATCATTCCTTTATAACCCTTTTCCATATTTTCCTCCACGATCGTGCATAGTTTAGAAAGGTCATCTGCCGTTGCATTCTCACTGAGTATGGAAAAAGGAGCAACGCATGTGAATTTTTCTTTACTCCCGTATTCTCTTTCGTATCCTTTTATAAGATCATCGGCTGCACTCTCGTCCGGTGCTATTATTCCGTCTTTTATTATGCTTCCGATCGTACCGCCGGTGAATATTACCAAATAATCGTTCATTTTACCCCCTGTCTGCAGTTACCGGTATAGATCCTGACGGCACTGTTTTTTTGTCTGTTGTTAAAAACGATATACACGAATCCGTTTTTGCCGGTCATGATTCAAAGATCACTATCAGTCGTGTATTTCAGGAATCTGTGCATCTTCATCATCTGACAGCTTGGGAGCTTCAGATTTTTTTTCAATATTTTCCTTTTTTCCGCTTGTATCATCCTCTTCATAATCATACTCGTATGTGTCGGCCCTTGTAGGCAATTGTGAACTTCTTTTTCTTATGGGTGCCACTTCCGGAAGTACATATTTTGACTTAGCAGCCTCCACCTTTTTACGAAATTCTTCATTGTTTTCTTCCTTAAGCTCATGATCCAGATATTCATGCATATCATAATCATTTTTGCTTATCTCTATAAGCGTAGCACCTATGTTGGAGCAATGGTCACCTATACGTTCCAGATCAATATTCAGGTCAGACAGTATAAATCCTATGACAGGAGTACATATTCCGTTTGCGAGATATAATACCCTTCTCTCTTTCATCTGATGGCTGATGGAATCAACAGCCTCTTCTATAGGCTCTATGGCATAAGCCAGATCTTTTTCCCTCGTATTCAGGGCTTTTATGGCCATTTCAACAATATCCTCTACTGCACGCACAAACACCTTCATTTCTTCTGAAACAGCGGGAGAAAATACTTCTGATTTTTCGTGTTTTTCCTGGCCCGCTTCCATGATGTTCATGGCATGATCGCTCATTCTCTCAAGATCACCTATGCATTTCAGCAAAAGCCCATGGGTATCCACCTCTTTCACTGTCATATCTTGGGAATTGATCTTCAGAAGATATGATCCTATCCTGTCTTCATAGATATCCACTCTTTGTTCAAGTTTTGCCACAAGATCAGCTTTTTCTCTGGAATAATCCCATAAAAGACTGTTTGCTGTTTTTATGCTTTCCCTGGTATCTTCCGCCATCTTTGACAGGACATAGCTTGCCTGCTCCAGGGCAAGTCCGGGATTGCGCAGAAATCTTTCATCAAGACGTGCAAGATACTGTTTTTGTTCTTCATCCGTACTATCCATATCATCTTCACCGCGTACAACTGCATAAACCAGTTTAAGAAGCAGCTTGCGGTTAGGAAGAAGGATCAGTGTAGTCATGATATTGAAGATCGTATGGAATATGGCGATACCAAAAGTGGATGCCGGAGAATCCAAAAATTCAAAGGGCCTGAAAGCATTTATGGTATAAAATACTGCCACAAATATAGCCGTACCGATCACATTGAAAAACAGGTGGATAAGTGCCGTTCGTTTAGCGTTCTTACTGGTTCCCGCACTGGATATAAGCGCAGTCACGCAGGTACCGATATTCTGTCCCATGATGATAGGCAGCACGCTTCCGAAGTTTATGCTTCCAGCCGCAATAAGCACCTGCAGGATACCAACAGACGCCGATGAGCTCTGTACAGCTGCTGTAAATGCAACACCTGCCAGGATTCCCAATATAGGGTTAGAAAACATGGTAAGAAAGCTTGCGAATTCCGGCGACTCTGCCAAAGGATGTACCGCTGCGCTCATGAATTCCATACCCAGCATAAGAAGACCGAAGCCGAAAAGTATATGGCCTAAGTTTTTGGACTTTTCCTTCTTAATAAATGAGACAAGTATTACTCCCGCAAATGCAAACAGCGGTGCAAATGAAGCCGGCTGCAAAAGACGCATAAAAAAGTTATCCCCGCTTACACCGGAAAGTGAGAGTATCCATGAAGTGGCTGTGGTTCCCACATTTGCACCCATGATAACACCTACGGCCTGAGAGAGCTGCATTATGCCGGAGTTAACGAAACCTACCACCATGACGGTCGTTGCGGATGACGACTGGATCACGGCTGTCACGCCGGCCCCCAGCAGTACCGCTTTTATGGGATTGTTGGTAAATTTTTCCAAAAGGGCTTCCATTTTACCCCCGGATGCATTTGAAAGGCCGTCGCCCATTACATGCATACCGTATAAAAACATGGCTATTCCGCCTAAAAATGCGAACCAGTCAAATATAGTCATAGTTACCTCTTTTTATCCATCCGTTGTAAGGTTTTTTCATATTATTCCTATTCTATGAGTCTAACAATTTTGTAGAATTTTATCAACTGTTATTATATAATGTTTTGTACGTAATTATATACATGGAGACACGTCATGACCAATATGCACGAAATACTCAAAAATTATCTTAACGATGAGCAGCTTGAAAGAATAGAAAGCACCCGTATTTTTATCGCCGGATGCGGTGGGCTGGGATCAAATATCGCACATATGCTTGTGCGCTGTGGTTTTATGCATTTCACATTATTGGATTTTGATGTGGTGGAAGCCAGGAATCTGAATCGCCAGTTTTTCTTTCCCGATCAGATAGGGA
>CACZTF010000159.1 GCA_902784025.1 uncultured Lachnospiraceae bacterium | reverse complement strand
GTCAGGATAGCGGGGATCATCAACCATATTGAGTATTGAATCGACTATCATCTCCTGTGACTCGACAGGCTCGCTCCCGTCTTCTGCAAAGACGCACTTTGCAAGAACTAAAAGCTCTTCATCATTAAGATAGTCCGTATTTGTCGTGGGGTAGCGCTTTACTTCCTGTACAGGTTCCGGTACAGGTTCTGGTACCGGAGGCTGTGGTTCAGCCGTCTCAGGCGCAGGAATTGGAGTTTCATTTACGACCGCTTCTGCAGGCATTTCAGGCGCTGCATCCGAAACGACCACCGTTTCTTTTGGAGAACCTGTGATCTCCTTTGGCGTATATTCTTTAAGTATTATCTTTGTTTTTTCCTTTGCAACTATTCCGGAGATAGCCTTTACAGCTCCTCCCATATATGATGCGTCAACAGAACCATAATCCTCTATTATCCTTCCGTTAAATGCTCCTATGGAGCAGGCTATAAGAAAACCTGTTATAGCCCCGGCATTTATCAGCCTTTTTATGTGTATTTTCTTTATGTCCATGATATCTCCTTTCTGTTGTTTCTCTTTACCCAAAGAGAAACAACAGAGGTATCTATCATAAATGAAAGAAAATCTTAAAAATTTTGTAACAATTTACCTTAAAACATCGAAAAAGACAGGTACTTCAACTTGAAATACCCGTCTTCTTACGGAGGAGTAAAATGTCTATCGTCCGCATAGTTAAGGGGGGAAAACTATTGCGGCGACATCGCGGGGGCAGGATTCGAACCTGCGACCTTCTGGGCATGAACCAGACGAGCTACCAGACTGCTGCCACCCCGCAAGATTTTTTTTTGGATCTACTCCCCTTTAGGGGAGTAGAGTCCAAGGTTTAAAGTGTCTTTAGAAAGAGAGTTTTTGGGCTGGGAATAAAATTCCCAAGTGGACCAGACGGGAGTCGAACCCGTGTCCAAAAATTATACTTGAATACTATCCTTTACGCTGTTTGTAAAATAAAAACGGTGCTTTGTTTATAAGTTACAACATCTTCAGTCTTTTGAACCACACAGAGTACAGAAGATAAGTCTATCTATGTGATACGGCTTTATTAGGCAGCCGCGAGCGCTACGTTTTTGTCTGCGTTTAAGATTTAGGTTTGGTGGTTACGCCACCGCCCGAGCGAGATAATATCTTTCTAATTCCTGTCGAGACCATTACTGGCCCATGTTAGGGCGCTCCTCGTTGGAACGCCCTGCGTTGTTGTTCGAATTACAAAAATCAAAAATAAAACCGATCAAAAATAGAAAACAAACATATTATGGTTTATAAAACACCTCTGATCGGCTGTATCCTGCCGCGCATGATCTTTGCGGTCACTTTTTCCTTCCCCTTTCTATAAACCAGAAAATATCATTTAATAATCGTCTTCAGCTATCGCCTTTTTGCTGATCCCTAAGATCCTTGATATGATGCTCGCTTTCGTCGGAATCTTCAAAACCGTTAAAAGGACGCTGCTGCTGAATACATAAGCATATTTTCCATATATCTTGAAATAACTGTTTTCCTCTGTATGTATGGCCTCCTTATAGTTAAGCCACTTTCTGATATACCCTGCCGTTTCCTCCGGGGAAATCCCGTTGTCATAAATCTTTTTGACCATCCGAAGGGCTGTTTTCTTATTCCACCCGTTTCTCTGCCTCAACCTTTCAAATGCATGTCCCGATATATAGACACAGTTTTCTTCCTTTTTATAGAATATATAACTGTCTGCTATATCTTCGTTTGTATATCCATATCCCTGAAGGACACGCTCTTTGGCAAGTTCATATATGTCGGTCAGCGGGTCTTTATCTAATATCTCATCTTTAAGCACCCTTGAATAAAGTCTTTCCCCGTTATTAAGCTTTATCACAAGCCATCTTTCAAGTTCGGCAAGGGGTTTTGTTATGCACATTTTTTATTCCCCCCTTTCCGCCAATAAACAGGTTGATTTATTTGCGTCTGAATATATCTATCATAAAAATATGGCAAAGTTGAAAGAAAAGTGAAAAAACTTTTATTGTTTTTTACAATCTGTCATCATAGTCCTCATCTATATCAAAGACATCTTCATCAACAGGAGTTTTTTCCATATGTTTTTCAAACTCTGCCATAGCCTGAAGCTTTGCTTCCTGCCTTTCATCATAAGCTTTCAATGCTTTTGCCGTTATATGGGAGCAATGATCTATACAGTCCATACAAAAGACGATATCTCTACCCGTCATATCGTGGGAATACCTTGAATCCGGATATATAGTATCCGTAAGGAACCTTGAAAGCTTCCTCATCCTTTCGCTGAAGGTTGTTGAAACCTGTATCATCCCGTCATCGCTCGCCCTTTTCGCGAGATATACGAGATCATGCTTTTTATATTCCGGGATATTAGGGATTTTATAGGAATCCTCCGCGGTTATTCCTTCCCCAAGGCATATAAGATGTTTTAACTGCTTCTCACATACCTGCTGAGCCAAACGTCCCATAACATTGTGAGGGGATCCGCTTTTTCTGAGTATTTCAAAAGATATTCTGTCATCCTCTGCCTTGCTCAAATAGTTCCCGTTCGTCATTTCTCTTTGCATATCACGAATCCTCCCATACTGTCTTCAAGGTATGGTTTAAGTAGGAACCTCCCGCAAGGTCGAGATCTCCGATAAACTGAATATCGAACACGAACGGAAGGTTTTGTTCGTCTATGCTGTCGGATGAGACTATAATCTCCATAGCTTCCGCATAGATCTTATCCGCCGCAGCTCTTCCGTCCTCAAACTGTGCGACATCAATGAGGAAAGGAAAATATGTATCGGTATGATCTTCATCAAGTAAGAGTTTTGTGAGGCATTCTTTAGCGGTTTTTGAGTTTAAGACTGCGTTCTTTGCAAGCTCAAAATAATTATTCATAAATTCTCCTTATTAGCTTATCTTGTTGTTTTTCTTTTGTGTGACACAAGATATACTATCACATGATACTGGTTTTTGCCCGATAGTTTCGGGGCGTTACGAAATCAGAAGTTTAGTTCCTCATCATGATCATAACCATCCGTATCTTCTTCTTTCTCTAAACAAAACTGTCCGTCCTTTTTTGTTATATGCGCCCTCACGATATCTATCTCTGGATTTTCTTCATACAAAGCTGCTTCGTCCTTTTGGTTGTCATTTCCCAAAAGAGCCCTGATCTCGTCTTTCTGTGTCTTAAGAATCCTTTTCAACTTGCTTTCTTTGGCATCCTTTAAAGCTTCCTTATATTCCCTCCTTATGTCTTTTATCAGGTTCTTTGGAAGCTTGTCGTAAGAGCCTTCTCCGAACTTCTTTTCGATAGCTCTCTTAACCTGACTTTTGATCTCATCCTTTTCAAGATATTTTGACAGGATATCAACGCCTCTCTCGCTTATGTAAAAGACATCCTCTTTTGAGTAGTTTTTCAAGGATTTGTCTCTTACGAAATACCCCTTTTTATCTGGCATTACGCCCTTACCCTTTTGCACTTCCTTATATTTTCCGCCATTGTCTTCAAGTGTTGAGGCCAGATTTCTAACTATATCGTTTACCTGCTTTTTGTTTCCATAGAAAGAATCGGACTCATCATATGTCATTTCCTGTTCCATCTCTTCTTTTGACAACTCTTTCATTTTTTAATCTCCTTTTTACTTGTTAATATTACCTTGCGGTGCTTGTGAGAAACTGAAGCGAAAGCCGGTTAAATTCCTCATGTTGTTCGATACTGCATATATGCCCACATTTCTTTAAGAACTCGATATGGCAGGCTTTTAGTCTTTCCTTTATCTTCTTTATCCCGGGAAGGAACATAAAATCCTCATCCCCTGAAATGAATAACACACTTGTTATCCTGCTTTTTAAGGTATTAAAGAGTGACACAAGTTGTTTTTTGGAAGGGGAGATTGCCGAAAGCCATGCCCAGAATGCCTTGTTCTTCATCTTCAGACTCTCCCGCACGAATATCCGCCTTGATCTTTCGTGGTTCTTTTTTGGGAGCATGATGTTTGCAAAGACTGAATATATCCATATTGAGGGCAAAAAACGGAGGATCTTTACGAATTT
>CACZTF010000158.1 GCA_902784025.1 uncultured Lachnospiraceae bacterium | reverse complement strand
CTTTGCGGTGACCTTAAATTCGGACGTACAGTACACTCTTTGATACATGCATTGATCAGGAACATAAATGTAAGGTTTATTTTGATCTCTCCCAGAGAACTTCGAGTTCCTGATTACGTAAGAGAAGACTTGCTTGAGGATAACGGGATATATTATGAAGAGGTCGAAAAACTTGAAGATGTGATAAATAATCTCGATATTTTATACATGACACGTGTACAAAAAGAAAGATTTTTTTCTGAAGATGAGTATCTTAGAATGAAGGATTATTATATTCTTAATAAAGAAAAACTTGAATCTGCAAAATCTGATATGTATGTTCTGCATCCTCTTCCGCGTGTAAATGAGATATCTACAGATGTTGATCCGGATCCGCGCGCAAAATATTTTGAACAGGTAAATAATGCGGTTTTTGTCAGACAGGCAGTGATCCTTACCTTACTTGAAATATGCTAATGATGATCAATATTTTAATTTTAAGGAGAAAATATGTTAAACATCGGACAACTAAATGAAGGAATAGTTCTTGATCATATAATGGCCGGCAAAGCTATGGAGATATATTCCCTGCTTGGTTTAGGAGATCTTGACAGTGGTGTCGCGATCATAAAAAATGCTCATTCTAATAAGATGGGTAAAAAGGATATCATCAAAATAGAGGGCGGAATAGATCTGGTAGATTTAGATGCGCTCGGTTATATTGATTGTAATATTACAGTTGATATAATTAAAGACGGTGTTGTAGCAGAAAAAAAGGAGCTTACGCTTCCTAAAATACTTACAAATGTTATAAAATGTACTAATCCGCGTTGTATAACATCAGTTGAACCCCAGCTGGACCAGGTTTTTTTGCTTACAAATGAAAAAAAACATATTTACCGCTGCAGATATTGTGAGGAAAAACACACTTGATACTGCTTTAATGGGTTCTCTTCCACTCTTTTATCATAATGAGTCTTTCTTTGTATTTCTTTTCATTACCCTGCTCTGTAGGTATATAATAGCTATTGTTTTTCAGGTATTCCGGCAGACATTCCATAGAAGTCATTTTTTCTTTATAATCGTGTGCGTATTTATATCCCTTTCCATAATCCAGGTCTTTCATTAATCCTGTCGGCGCATTTCTTAAATGGAGAGGTACAGGGTCAGCGATCCCGGCAATTGCATCCTTTCTTGCGCACAGATATGCTTTTTCCATTGCATTTGACTTTGGCGCTAACGACATATAGATAACAGCTTGTGTAAGGTGTACATTACATTCAGGCATTCCAATATAATGACAGGCTTGATATACAGCGATAGCTATCTCCAAAGCTTTTGAATCTGCAAGGCCTATATCTTCACTTGCAAATCTGACGATCCTTCTTGCTATAAATAATGGATCCTCACCTGATTCAAGCATTCTTGCTAACCAGTAAACTGAAGCATCAGGATCAGAATTTCTCATGGATTTGTGGAGAGCTGAAATAAGATTATAGTGTTCTTCCCCGTTTTTATCATAAAGCAGTGTTTTTTTTGATATGCATTGCTCTAGTGTCTCATCGCTTACATGTATCACGCCTTTCTCATCTATATCTGCATTGGTTATGATCATATCAAGAGTTGAAAGAGCACTTCTTGCATCACCATTTGAAAATAAAGCAATTTTATCAAGAATGTCGTCTGATATATCAGTTTCCTGACTTCCATAACCCTTATCTGAATCCAGCGCATTTTTTAATAATTCTTTTATCTCTGCCGGACCTAAAGCCTGTAATACAAAAATCCTGCATCTTGATAACAAAGCACTGTTTATCTCAAATGACGGATTTTCTGTTGTTGCACCTATAAGTATTATCGCACCTTTCTCAACAAAAGGAAGAAAAGCATCCTGCTGTGCTTTATTAAATCTGTGTATCTCATCAACAAAAACAATGGTCTTTTCACCATACGATCTGTTCATATCAGCCTGCTTCATAACTTCACGTATTTCTTTTATCCCGCTTGTAACTGCAGAAAAGTTTATGAACTTAGCCTTTGTTGTATGTGCTATTATCTGGGCAAGAGTAGTTTTTCCCACGCCGGGTGGTCCCCATAATATCATGGAGCTTACACAGTCATTCTCTATTATCTTTCTGAGGACTTTTCCTTCACCCAGTAAATGTTTTTGTCCAACGAATTCATCCAGTTTTTCAGGACGCATGCGAGAAGCAAGAGGTTCCCAGACATTATTATCAAAAAAAGATATTTGTTCCATTTTTATTCCTTGTTATTTTCTTATAGATTTAAGGTAACATATCCCGGGATTTCAGTTTTTTATCAACAGTTTTTTTAATGATCTGCTCGCTTATGGATTTCAATATTTTTTCGGTTTTATCACATATTGTAAATTTAAATAATTTATCAAGAGGGCTTGATATAATATAATAAAATAAAGCTTTAATGGTTTCATTTTTTGCATACTGCCCTAATGCATCATCAGGAGGCGGACACATTCCTGACAGGATAACTGACCTTATTTCATAAGTACTTTTAATTACTTCTTTTTTTAAACGCTCATTTGTTAATGCACAAAATGCCATATATAAAAGATTGATCTCATCTTTTGCTTCTATACCTTCTTGACCGAAATAATCGGCTATTTCAGCAAAATAACAGGCATAAAGTGTTGCCTCATAGTCTTTTAACAGTTTTTCAAAATAATTGGAAATATGAACCGAATGCAGGGAATAAGAAGTTCTGCCTTCAAAAATATAAAAGGTACCAAACGCAAAACTTCGTGTATTGCCAAGTAACGGACTGTTCATTTTCCGGGCGCCTTTTGCAAAACATGAAATTTT
>CACZTF010000157.1 GCA_902784025.1 uncultured Lachnospiraceae bacterium | reverse complement strand
GGTTAAACGTAGGCATTCCTTTTTCACCTCCCGGAATAATTATAGTTTTTCTCGGTTGCTGAGAGCATTAAAAATCAGGCACCCAAAAAGAGCGCCTGAAATATTCTACTTATATTCTATGCAAATGTCAAGATATTTTTTAAAAGGAGTGTCCGCCGCCGGAACCGCCGGAAAATCCTCCGCCGCCTCCGCCGGAGAACCCGCCTCCCCCTCCGGAAAATCCTCCGCCGGAGAAGCCGCCCCCTGTCGCGATCCTTGTTTTCTTGGTGTTGGTCAGTTTCACATCCGGTTCGCTGATATTAAACCGGGTGCGCACCGCTCCGAGAAGCGCTGCATTTGGCTTAACGGAATGTGTACGGCTGATCCTGACTACCCAGTAACCAATGAGAAGTCCTGCCATCACTGCCACCAGGGCAGCGCATATATAACGCATGGGCTCGGCTATCCGCCCGCCCTCAAGGATGGTCTTTTCCTGTCTGAAAACATTTTTTGCACAGCTGTAATAATCACCTTTTTTCGCATATGTATATACATTGTCGGTTATGGTACGTGCTTTAGCCGCACTTATGGTCTTTTCCATGGCTCCGGTACTGAATATGTAAATGTTACGGTTCCCCATATCTATAAGGAAGACAGTACCGCTTTCGGCGCTGAAATACTTGTAGCACTCCTGCCTTGCAAAGTCTGCCGAGCTCTGACCGGACACATCCGCAGATACAAAAGCAACACCGCCATAGCCCGTCAGGGACTGCATATCAGTTAAAAGAGATGTCTCTTCCCCTTCATTCATAAGATCAGCGTCATCCTGAATGAACACCTGATATCCCGTGTTCGGGTTCGTATACATGGCTCCCGACACATGATCAGATGACGACGCAGCCGTAGTCTCCTGGGTAACATCTGCTGCCGTAGTTTCAGCAGTCTCAACAGGACGGGTATCATCAGGCGTTGTCGTTACAGTACTATCCACCGTCCCTCCGGTTGTTTCCACAAGCTGCAGTTCCTGAGTCGCCTCCGCAGAAGTCCCCGTCCACTGAGTTGTCTCCACCAGATCCAGACCCAAAGTCGTTTCAGTAGGATACAGGATATCAAGTGCAGAAGCTTCTGCGGTAAATGCAGCATTTGCACAAAAGAAACAGGCAAATGCAGTTGCTGCCGCTATAGCGATCAATTTAATCCTTCGCACTGTCATCACCCCCTTTTCTTTCAAGGAACTTAGGTAACGGTCTGGTGGAAAGAATATTGAAGCGTCTGATAATGCCTGAAATTGTAAGGAACACCCCGATTATGGCTGCTATGGCCGCTCCGTAGTACCAGTAATCGTCCACCGGGTTTATGATGAAAACCCCTGCAATGATGATCAGGCCTATTATCGCTCCCACGGCGCCCCGGCCGGGAGCAACCTTCTTCATCTCCTCCTGATCGGCTTTGGGGCCGTATTTCGCATAAAAACCTTTATCGTCATACTTCATGTGACGCTTCTTGATCTCCGAGATCTCTTTGGCATATGCGATAAGGGAGATAATGGCTATGATAGCGGTGATCAGCAGTGTTATCTTTGGCGTCATGGTAAAGAGCAGCGCCAGCAGCGCAAATATGGGTATAGCTGTTATCAGAGAGAACAGGGTATATTTACCCACGGAAACGGGCAGGTCAGCAGAAATCTCCCCACTCTCCGCATTTACCACGGCATAAGCCACTCTGTCCTTAGGAGTCCTGTAAGAAAGGAACCACACCGGGAACAAACCTATAACCGGATCATCTGCCTCTTTATTAATACGCTCCTTGCCCTTAAGGCTTTGAGAAATGTCACTTACATTGTAACGGGTAAACGTATTTGACTTGAGTATAAGCTTTGAGAGGTCTGTCTGCGCTGCAGAAACGGCATCATCCCTGTAAAGATTCTTATCAGTATCCGCCGTATCCGCATAAAAACCGCACAAAAACGAAGGGGTAAAATCCTGCATGTTCGTGGTATTAAAGGGGGCAATACTCTCACTGATGTGGTCGTCAAAGGAGGCCGAGGCATCATAGGATATCCCTGTGTACTCCGCATCCAGGGCACTCTGGAGCTTGTAATACTCAGTTATATAGTGGGTCATGGTTGCGGTCTGCTTCTGCCCCGCAAATGCCACTTCGTTGTCGTATT
>CACZTF010000156.1 GCA_902784025.1 uncultured Lachnospiraceae bacterium | reverse complement strand
CTCCGACAGACATCAGCGGCACTATAAGTCCGTCTTCACCGGAATAAAGGTCTATACATCCTTCTGCCATCGCCATAAGATGACTCTCCTGTGCAAGATTTCCCGTAGCCGCTTTTATGGCAACAATGTTATCTATATCCTTTGCAAGTCTTACTGCAGTTTCGGGTAAAATATTACATCCTGTTCTGCTGGGAACATTGTAAAGAATGATCGGTGCACTTACTGCTTTTGCTATAGTTTTATAATGCTCGTAAAGTCCATCCTGTGACGCTTTGTTATAGTAAGGAGTCACAAGGAGAAGACCGTCAGCACCTAATCTGTCAGCCTCTGTCGAAAGATGTATAGCTTCCTGTGTAGAGTTAGATCCTGTACCTGCTATGACCGACACACGTTTTGCAGTGTGTTCTATTGCATAACGAATGACCTCCAAATGCTCTTCATGTGATAAAGTGGATGATTCTCCCGTTGTCCCGCATGAAATGATGGCATCCGTACCATTTTCGATCTGAAAATCTATAAGCTCACCATATGTATCGTAGTCAACATCTCCGTTTTCTTTCATCGGTGTTACTATAGCAACACCGGCACCTTTAAAAATTGCCATGATATGATCCTCCTTTTTTATCAAAACAGTTATTAGATATGTGATGATCTTAAAAAGTAACCGGGAAAAACAAAACCCACCATAAATATGCTGTAAAGGCATAACGGTGGGTAATATATAAAGAACATGACCGATCCAAGTAGCTCTCCATCACCCGATGACAGTCACAAGCCTTTTTAACTTGCGCCCAGCACATGTCAGCCGTACCTGAAATGTACTTCGGCACTACCGCCTTTCACCCTGATTCTCTTGTATACGGACATCGTCAGGATTACTGATCGATCGTGCGACCTCTACTTTTTTATGTTATGAATATATCATCTTTTTATACTGTAAGTCAAATCTTCGTATCTTTATCAGGTGTGAGATAACATAAAAAGTATTATTGATAAGGACCGCTGACAACTCTTTCTGCGTGACTTTTGTATTATGTTTTAGTATAATATCTTAATAAATATTTAAATAATCGATCCGTACAGTAAAAAGGTGGTGATCCCCATGATCAGAAATGTTTTTAAGAAAATTCTGATAGGTTCAGTTACCACAGCCGTTACATTTGGCTGCCTTGGAATGAGTGCCTACGCAGATGAATCAGAAACTGATACTGAACTGAAATTTGAGCTTGGCAATGAACTTAATGCTGAGTTTTCTTTAGAAAATGTTGACTTTAATTCAGAAGAGTCAAAAAATGAGCTTATCTCCGAAGCAAATAACTTCCCCTCATCATTTGATCTGAGAAATGTGGATACAAACGGCGACGGCGTTGGCGAATGTTATGTCACTCCTGTAAAACTTCAGAATCCCTACCAGACATGCTGGGGCTTTGCTGCAGCTGCAGCTGCAGAGATAAGTATTCTCGGTTCCCTTATGGCAGATGACCCGGAGGCTTATAAGACTCTTAATCTGTCCGAGAAACAGCTTGCATATTTTTCAAACAAATATCTTGAAGATGAAAACAGCAGACAAAATGGTGAGGGTACTTATCTGAACTATCCCGAATCTTCAGCGTCTTATTATACAGGCGGTGTACCTTACCTTGCAGCATCCATATTTGCCCAGGGCATAGGTCCTGTAGATGAAAGCCGGGATGACATATTTGTATACAAAGGTAAGAACGGATCTACCGTTCAAAGGATAGTCGACGGAGTATATGAAGATTTTTCATACAGCGAAGAGGATGACTGGTATCTTACGGAAAACGAGCGTTTTCAGCAGGATTACGTACTCAGCGAATCAACCCTTCTTCCTTCCCCCGCTGGCATTGATGAAAGTGGCAATTATTATTTTAATGAGGCCGGCGTTGCTGCCATAAAAGAAGAACTAATGAACATAAGAGGTGTAGAGATCGGTTTCCGTGCAGACCATTCAGATCCCAACGAAAAAACCGGAGACGCCAAGTACATTCAGACTAAAAACTGGGCCCATTATACCTATGAGCAGGTTCAACCTAATCACGCCGTAACTATCATCGGATGGGATGATGATTATCCGAAGGAAAACTTCAACAGTGAACATCAGCCTCCGGCAAACGGCGCCTTCCTTGTTAAGAACAGCTGGGGTTCAGGAGAAGAGGAATTCCCCAACAAAGGAGATGGTAAATGGGGCATACAAGTTCCGAAAACTGATGAAGACGGAAATGTGGTAACGGATGATAATGAAGATCCGGTTATGGTAGGATCCGGTTATTTCTGGCTCTCTTATTATGATAAAACCATTTTTTCTCCGGAAACATTTGTATTCGATACAAACAAAGGAACGGAAAGCTATTATCTCGATGAGCACGATCTGATGCCCGTTGCAGAACCCGACACATCAGTGCTGAAAACCGAGGTTAAAGCAGCTAATATTTTTTATCCGGATGGCTGCGAAGAGCTTCACGCTGTTTCTTACGAAACCCGTAACCCAAACACCAAGGTTACTTGTGAGATCTACCTTTTAGCTGATAATGCCGAAACGCCGGATGACGGCTTATTAGTAGGAAGAAATGAAACAACTCACAGGTACGGCGGGTTTCATAAGGTAAATCTTGACAATCCCGTGCTTATCCAGAAAAAACAGCCTTACTGCATCGTCATCACACAAGAGCAGGAGGACGGCTCTTACGCCGTACCTTTATCTATTGGCTACGGCAACAGTACTTATGCAAAAAGCTATGAAAAAGCCGTTATAAACGGGCAGGAGTCAATGCTTTACATAGACGGTGCATGGTATGACTATGCAGAAAAGGATGTTCAGTATGCCCTGGTGCCAGAGGACGAAGTTATAGCTAACAACTATGTATTTGATAATTTCCCCATAAAAGGCTATAACACGATAATGGAGCATGATATAAACATGCGTGTCGACGGTGGAAATCCCTGGGGTAAGATGGTACTTGCTGATGGCTATGATGTAGACAGCTATAGCCTTACTTTTACAGGAGATAAAGGGTATCAGATACAAACCGAGGATATAGAATGGAGCCTTGCCGAAGGCGGGGAATCTATCGTAGATATTACTGTCTCAGCTGACAGATCAAGTGTTGATCTGAAGGGCAAGAAGGTAGGAAGCACTTACCTTATCGCAAATGTAAAAAATGTCGGAACAAGGATCATAGCTATATATGTGGGTAATATGCAGATAGGATCTGTAAGCCTGCTGGATGATTCATTCATTTCCACATATACCGGTGAACAGATAAGACCGGGAGTTGAGGTCATCGGCGAAGACATGAAAACTGTTTTCGAGGAAGGAAAGCAGTACACCCTTTCATATAAGGAAAATCTTAAGTGCGGAATAGGAACCGTCATTGTAAATCCCATAGAAGATCCGGATGAACCGGATCCCCGAAAGCCTATGTATATGGATTTCGTTATCAAACCCGCAAAAACAGAAATAACAAATGTTACATCTGACGGTCCTTCAGCTGTTATTACCGTTAAGGACGAATCAGACTGGGGGATCAGCGGATATAAAGTAGCTTACCGCGAGAAAGGAACCGAAGAGTGGACCGTAGAAACATTTGTCCCTTACACCCCTGTACTTACGATAAATAACCTTGTGGACGGAAAGGAATATGAGTTTAAAGCCTGCGGATTTATAGATATTCCTGAGGAAGAACAAAAAGGAGGCATAGAAGCCTCTTACGAAGGCGACTACAGTGATATCGCAACCGCCTCCAAAAAGGGATGGCGCAAAGAAAACGGCAGATATCGTTACTACGGAAACGACGGCAAATACTATACCGGATGGCATTATATGGGAAAGGCCGAAGGTGAGACCACAGCTCACTGGAGCTATTTTGAAAAAGACGGGTTTCTGACTACAGGATGGAGATTCTTTACCCACGCAGATGGCGAAAAGACTCCTCACTACTCCTATTTCGGTGCAAACGGCTGGCTGCGTACAGATTGGCAAAAAATGGGTAAAGGCAGCGCAAATACATTTGATGAAAATACTAAAACACACTGGAGTTATTTTGGTACTAACGGGTGGCTGCGTACCGGTTGGAACCAGCTTGGAAAAGGCACTTCAAATCCTGATGGAAAAAAGGCAAAACACTGGAGTTACTTTGGTATTAACGGCTGGCTCCGTACAGGCTGGGTTCAGTTTGGCAAGGGAACCTCAGAACCGGACGGCAACACACAGAAACACTTTAGTTACTTTGGCGGAGACGGTTGGATGCGCACAGGTCTCCAGCAAATGGGCAAAGGAACAAATAATTCATTTGGCGAAAGTACAACAAGACATCTGAGCTATTTCAGTGACAAGGGATGGCTTGCTGTTAACAAACATATTACCACAGCAGGAAAAAATTATACTGCAGACAGCAAAGGCTGGCTGAAATAATAAAGCAGATCTAAAAAAGTGTCAGGACATTGCTCCTGACACTTTTTTTTATGTCTTTCGTTTTTTCTTCCGCTTCCCTGTCCACCGGTCAAATGCCGACAGCATTCCCGGGTATATGAACAGGATCAGCAGTATGGCACTGGCGGTTCCTATGGACAAAGTCAGGCAAATGGGACCTACTGCCGGGTCTGTGGATGTGAAGCCTATTATTCCTGTAACAAGCACCATTATAAGTCCTGATGTAAGTACCGTATGGATAGATCCTTCATAGGCTGCTTTCAGTGATTCCCGTATCCCCTCTTTTTTCCGCTTATCCCTGTAGTAACTTGTAAAGAGTATGCCGTAATCTATGCTTGCCCCCATCAGTATACACTGCACGATGATCTCAGCCAGATAATTTATGCTCACGCCCCTGAGCCCGCTCACAGCAACGGTTATGAACACTCCGCAGAGAACTATAAGTACCAGAAACAGTGGTATAAGAAGATTTCTGAAGGTGAATGCTACGATGGCAAATATGGTTCCTACAGTAAGAAGCGTTATGAACAGCATTTCCCCGTCAAATGACTGCTGCATCTCATGATACATAGCGGAGTTTCCTATCTTGTAATTATCACCGGTCAAACGTTCTTCACAAAGTCTGT
Organism: uncultured Lachnospiraceae bacterium; assembly: GCA_902784025.1. Classification (GTDB taxonomy): domain Bacteria; phylum Bacillota; class Clostridia; order Lachnospirales; family Lachnospiraceae; genus UBA4285. Next base: position 280 of record CACZTF010000156.1, on the reverse strand, counting down.
GCAGTTCTTTTACAAGATTTTCGGTTTCTTCCGATTCATAAGGCAGACGGGTGTTGATCAGAAGTATAGAGTGTTCTGCCCCCTTTAGCTGGTCAACTGCATCCGTCATGTCTGTGCGGTTTTCCCTGACCTTATCCTTATCCTTTTCCTCCAATACATCCGCAAATCTCTCATCATTTATCACATTGTCAGAGATAAAATCAAAAAGCCCGATAATTGACATTTTCCAGTTTGGATCGTATTCCTTAAAACTACCGTACATCAGGGACAGCAGATACAT
>CACZTF010000155.1 GCA_902784025.1 uncultured Lachnospiraceae bacterium | reverse complement strand
AAGGTTCTAAAGCCCATTCCTGATGCATGATATTGTCTGCAATCTTTTCGATATCTCCAGAGGGATTGTCCTTGTCTATCTCGATGTTCTCAACAGCCATCGGGATAATCTGGTTTAGCTTGTTTGCTTTTGCCATATTAACGAAGACAACATTTACCCCGTATGCGGATTCCTCCACGACAACATGAACCTGCTCCTTTGTCGGGACACAACCGTAGGATGAGGCTATCTGAAGGCATTCCTCAAGGAACTCCTCCTTTAAGTCATCATCCTCCGCAATATCCTCTATGCCGTATCCCATGGATTCAAGCTCATCTTCCGTGAATTGACATACTATGGCGTTTTCTCCGGCTTCTTTTATCCTCATAAGCTTTTAATCCCTGTCGTAGTCGTCCTCAAAATCTTCTTCTATTTCTTCTTTACTGTCTTTATCTATCATAAAAACGGGATTGTCTTTGAAATATTCCCTGTTCTTTTCGTCATATATCTGTTTTATCGCTTTTTCGGTGATCTCTTTTTCTGCCATGATGAGGGAGTGTACGATATAGATATCGGTCTGTATATCAAAATCAGGAGCGCTATGGTCAAGAGGCTTTGCAAAATTAAGGACATACTCGAAATTCCTTTCGAAATTCTTGATTTCATCAAGCCAGTCGCTAAGTTTTTTCTCATTAAAGGAAAGATAATCTTCCTTTGTGGGGCAGTATGCCCTCCCATTATGGATGGGGATATCTTCTTTTTTCCAGATGCTTGTTTTTGTACAACTGTCAAACTGAAGATAGTCAGGGATATCCTTTTCATCCATTTCCGTGCATTTAGCATCAAGTACCGGAGGAAGTTTTGTCTTTTCCTCTTTTAAAGGTTCCTTCCCGTCATTTTTTATTAAGACAGAGAACTCTACCCCCTCTTCCTCAATAAAGGGATCGTATCTTTTTATATGCATATCTTTGTCTATTCTTTTTGCCTGCGCTTTTATGATCTCTTCTGGAGGCTTCTTAAATCCGATCTCCTTGCATTTTTTCTCTATATCCTTATACTCCCCCATAATATTCTGGAGCAGCTTTATAAAGGAACCCGAAAACAGGAAATTCCCGTCCTGTCTCCAAAGCTTTGACTTGTTGAGGAATTCTTTTCCTGATACCCCTATTATGGCAGCCGCGCGGGAAAACCTCTTTAACCCCTCATAGACAAGATAGGACGCTTCCTTATCGCTCAACATATATGGTATCGTCTTTTTTACCTGTCTCCCGTCATTTGTGGTGACCGTCTCGTTTGTTTTTAGGAATTTCTTCGGGTTTTCAAAGGGATTTCTCGACATCCCAAAGAGTTTTAACATGGCAGGAGAGATAACGATCTTTGGCTGCGGCTTTATTTCAGGCTCTTCTATCTTATCCTCATCCTTCTTCTGCCCGGGGATCTCGTATTGTCTTTTATAGATCCCCGGGATATCTTCGGGATCCACCCCGTAATAATTGCAAAGCTCAAATATGCTCTTCTTTTTATTGATATTATTCCTGTTGTTGTCATTCCCTCTGTTATTGTAATAGTTCATCAGCCCTATTATGGTAAACGACCTGTTTTCGGTAAAGGAATAGCATATATTCCTATCTGTATATACAGCCATGGCTCCGGGGTTGCTTCCGCCATGTATCGGGCAGGAACACCGGTAACCCTCCCCGCTCCTTTTCATGTCATCAACGCCATAAAAATCCTCAAGGATGTCCTTAATGTCAAAGATAGCGTTTACGTCTTCCATCGAAAAAACATCGATATCCATATAATAATCTTCTTCAAGGTATGCCATTTGGAATTTCCTCTTTCTATCAAAATGGCGGGCGAAATGCCGCCCGCCGTCCGTGTGCTGCCCATATATGTTTTAGTCAAGCTCTATATCTTCCGTTTCCTTTTCGGTATCAGGCTCTTCCACTTCCTTTACCGTATCCCGGTCATTCCTGTAAAATTCCTTTATGTCATCCCTTGAAATGGGTTCCCCTAAAATTATATGAGCATCTATGAACTCCTTTAGGGCATCCCTGTTCCCGGGATAGCTCTTTATGCTCGCCTTAAGACGGACATAGGTTTCTATCGTCTT
>CACZTF010000154.1 GCA_902784025.1 uncultured Lachnospiraceae bacterium | reverse complement strand
TTAGCTCCGGCTTTTGCGGTTTTAGATTCGCATCCCGCTGCTACACAGGAGATAAAAGTCCTCGGTAGCCACAAGGATTTCTTTATCCCCTTGTGGTCCGTATGTTGACTGAAAACCTCCTTGTGTAGTATTTTGAGGTACTGCATGAGGAGGTATTCTTATGTCAAAATTTTCAAAAGCACAAGTGCTGGCATTTTCCGGAATGCTTATTGCAGTTGCTGCTGTTCTTGGTTTTTTTAAAGTACCTGTCAGCAACATATTTGAGATCCGTTTTCAGTCTATACCCATGGCAATAGGGGGGATACTGTTCGGACCCATAACAGGAGGGATAATAGGTGCAGTATCTGATGTGGTCTGTTATCTGGTAAAACCTACAGGTCCTTTTTTTCCGGGATTTACTATCAGCTACTTTCTAACGGGTTTAATTTTCGGATTATTTCTCTATAAGAAAAAAGCATCTCTTGTCAGGATAGTGATCGCTGAATCCGTAAACGCTGTTCTTATAGGTATTTTGCTTAATTCTGTATGGTTATCGCTTCTCTATGGTAATGGTTTTGTTGCAGTTCTTACAGCCAGAGTCTTGAAAGAGATAATCATGATACCTATACATTCTGCTATCATTTTTGCCATAGTTACGGCGCTTTCAAGAGCAGGAGTTTTAGGTTATGCAACAGGGAATAAAAAATTAAAAAGCAATAGTGATCGATCTGTAAGGAATTAAATGAAGTGATATATGGTGATGTTATAAAATATTTGGATAAGCTCCCCCCATTTGTTCCGGTAAAAAAGGAAAATGGAGAGCTTCTTTTTGATCTGAAGGCTATCACAGAACTTACAAAGCGTCTTGGTAATCCTCAGGATTACCTTAAGTGTGTTCATGTAACAGGAACTAACGGCAAGGGCTCGGTAGTAGAGTTTCTTTCCGGGATACTTATAAAAAGCGGGTATAATGTAGGAACATTTACATCTCCGTATCTGAAATGTATCAGGGAACAAACAAAACGCAATGGCATAATGATTTCCGAGCAGGATTTTTCCGGTGTTTTTTCCCGGGTAATAGAAGTATCAAAGAAAATGACAGAAGAAGGTTTTTCACATCCTTCAGAATTTGAGATGAGCGTTGCCGCCTCATTTTTATATTTTTATGAGTCCGGTTGTGATTTGTGTGTTATAGAAGTGGGGCTGGGCGGAGAATATGATGCAACCAATATCATAAATAATCCTTTATTATGTGTTTTTACGCCTATCAGCAGGGATCATATGATGGTGTTGGGGGAAGATCTCGAAAAGATAGCATCTGTAAAATCCGGTATAATAAAAAATAAATGCATTTGCATTACTGCAATACAGGAAGATTGTGTTTATAATGTATTAAAGAAAAAGGCTGAGTCTAAAGAAAGTGTTCTAGAAACAGCAGCAGAACCGTCAGATATTGAAGTAAGGCTTGACGGCATTTCTTTTAAGACCGGGTTTGGCGGTTCTATTCATGATTTTAACCTTATGATCACCGGGAGGTTTCAGGCTTATAATGCGGCTATAGCAGTTTATGCATCATACACACTTAAAAAGATTTATAATTATGATATTTCATTGGACAGTGTCAGAAACGGATTACTATGTGTGAGACGTCCGGGACGTTTTGATGTTGTAAGCAAAGATCCTCTTGTTATAGTTGACGGGGCTCACAATATTGCCGGTGTTACAGAGATGCTTGAGAGTCTTAAAATGATCTTTCCTCAAAATTATCATTCAGGAAGAAAATTTATTTTTGTATCCGGATTTCTTGCAGACAAAGAATATGAAGAAATGCTCAGGGCGATCGTGCCCTTGGCTTATAAGGTTTTCACTGTTACTCCGTGTAATATAAGAGCGTTAGGATCAAAGAAACTCGCATATCTTTTCGAGTCACTGGGTGCGCCTTCAGAAGCTGAAGACACTGCAGAGCTTGCGATGATAAAAGCAAAAAAGCTTGCAAAAATAAAGGATATGCCGGTTGTAGTATTCGGATCCCTGTACTACATTGGAAAAGTGATCTGATCATCATATCTATATATAAAATACTTGATTTAGAGTATCTCATTTGATATAATACATCATTGTAGTAAAGCGCAGGTTCGGTATATTTGGAATCTCCGACCTATACTTGATCTGTAGCGTTTTAAAAATAAGGAGGATATTATGATTACTACGGAAAAGAAGAAAGAGATCATTGCTGAATATGGAAGAACGCCTGAAGATACAGGTTCGCCTGAAGTACAGGTTGCTATCCTTACGTACCGTATCAAGGAACTTACTGAGCATCTTAAGAAGAACAAGAAAGATTATCATTCAACAAGAGGATTGCTTAAGATGGTAGGTAAGAGAAGAGGTCTTCTTGATTATCTTAAGAATAAGGATATTGAAGGATACCGTTCGCTCATCAGCAGACTCGGACTCAGAAAGTAAAATTTTCAAACCCTATTAAAACCGGGGCAGGAGAATTGTTCCTGTTCCGGTTTTGTTTTTAGATCAAGGAGATAAGATGTCAGGACATTCAAAATATTCAAATATAAAGGCAAAAAAAGAAAAGAATGATGCAGCCAGGGGAAAAACGTTTACCAGGCTTGGAAAAGAGATCGTTGTTGCAGTAAAGGAAGGCGGTCCGGATATTAATAATAACTCTAAACTAAAACAGGTTGTAGCCAAGGCTAAGTCGTGCAATATACCCGGAGATACTATTGAACGGGCTATAAAAAAGGCGGCTTCCGGTTCAGAAGCTGATCTTGAAACGATCTACTATGAAGGATACGGCCCCGGTGGTACCGCAATAATAGTGGAAGCACTTACTGATAACAGGAATCGTGCCGCTTCAAACATTAAATTTTGTTTTACCAAGGGTAATGGTAGTGTGGGAACACCCGGATGTGTTTCTTATATGTTTGATGAAAAAGGACAGATCATAATAGATAAGCAAGAATGTGAAAAGGAT
>CACZTF010000153.1 GCA_902784025.1 uncultured Lachnospiraceae bacterium | reverse complement strand
TCCGGTCTGAAAGAGCATTATAAATGCAAAAAGTGCGGTCTGCTTTATACAGATTCCAATGGCAGCGTGCAGATAAATGAAGAGGCGCTTGTTATCCCGCCTGCAGGTCACACCGAGGGTGAGAAGACAAAGAGAGTTGTAACAGAAGCAACTTGTGAGGAAGCGGGCAGCTATTACGATGAGATCCACTGTACTGTCTGCGGGGAACTGCTTAAGGAAGAGCTGATGAGTGAACCGGCACTCGGCCATGACTGGGATGAGTGGAAAGAAACCAAGGCGGCAACCTGCACAACTGCAGGCGAAGAGAAGCGTATATGTAAGCGTGACAACTCTCATGCCGAGGTAAAAGATATTTCTATTAAAGGTCATGACTGGGGTGAGTGGAAGGTCACCAAAGCAGCGACTGAGACTGAAGATGGCACAGAGGAGCGCATCTGTAAAAATGATCCTGAGCACAAAGAGTCACGGATCATTCCTGCAAAGGGACAGACTCCCGGACCGGGTGACAACGAAGAGAAAAAAATATACAACTGTATTTACGGAAACGGTAATATTTGGACAAAAGGAAGCGGCGTGAATTCCGAGTTTACATTTACACGGATAGAAGATGATCAAAACACGTTTGATCATTATACGGAGTTATATGCAGACGGCAGGAAGCTTACGGATGCCGAAGCCGTGGTAAGGCGGGGAAGCCTGAAAGTCAGCCTTTTGCCTGAGTTTCTTGAGACTCTGGCAGTGGGTGATCATATCTTAAAGGCTGAGTTCGATGACGGCAGTGCTGAAGCCGGGTTTACAATACTGGCCAAAGCAGATCCCGGACAGGAGACAGATGATGATCCTGACGGCGGCAAAGAAAAAGATGATCCCGGCAAACAGGATAAAGACGGAGAAAAGGACGACCCCGGCAAGCAGGGTAAAGACGGAGAAAAGGACGACCCCGGCAAGCAGGGTAACAGTGAAGAACAGTCCGGTACTGACAGCAATGATAACAACGACAATAAGGATAAAGAAAAAGCTGAAAACAACAATAATGACAACAATGATCCAGGCGTCATAAAGAATGAGGCAAGTGATAAAAATACAAATGTGACTGGTGACAAAACATTGACAGTAAGGAGCAGTAATGCTGCAAATACTTCTTTAGGATCTGTTGTTGCGGCAACAAGTGGTAAAGCAGCTTCCAGTGCGGCTGCAACCGGAGACACAAACAATAATTTCTTATGGCTGTTGCTTTTGATAATATCGGCGGCAGTTTTAACAGGGGCGGTTGTTGTCAGGAGAAAGAAGACAAAAGAATAAAATTACTTAATCTTTGATACTGCTTGGTATTTCTCGTTAAATTCGGAAGGATAGTATAGGATTTTTGCTGAACCGCAAAAAAACACCGGTTATCGGTGTTTTTTTGGTGCAGTTTATTATTTAGTGTACGCAAACGGTGTTTAAAGTCGGGGAGATAGGCAAAATCCTATGGTTAAAGGATAAATAGTAAATATGGTGTTAAGACGAATGTTCTGATAAAATTGATCATAGCAATTTTGATACAATATATTGCAGCATAAATATGTAATAACATACTATATATGGGGGATTGCGTGTGAGTAGCCTGCTCTAAAAAATGATTGACAATCATTGGGCGCAGAAATAAAATGTTATTAAAAGTAACACAAACACCCATATGACGATTGATATATAGGTGTTCAGAACTACAAAAAGTGTCATTGTTTTAATAAAAATAAAACGGAGGAATGAACGATGAAGATGGCTATAATTGCAGGATTAGCTTGCTTCTTCGTTGGCACAGGGCTTGCAGGCTGTGGATCAGGCAGCGCTGCAACCGAAACAACTATGGTTGAAGCAACGACTACAGCTGAAACTACGACATTGACTACAGAAGCAACTACTACTACGACAGAATCTCCTAAAACCACAACGGAGGTTGCGACCAACACTTCAAATATTCATCCGGAAAATGAACAGATCATGAATGCTTTGAGGAATTACTATGATTCGCACGAAATAATAAATGGAAATCCGGTCTCCGGTAAAAACGGAGTATATTCAAAATTTGCAATAGAAGATTTTGATGGTGATGGTGAGAATGAGCTTGCCGTTCAATACTCAGGTGTAAATAACCATGATGTAAACCATATATATATCTGGAAAGCTGACAAGTTATTTTTTGATGATACGTTTAATGAGCTGTATAGAGGTATAACATACCAGAAGTTTGATGATGTGACTTTTCTGGACAACGGTGTGGCTTACACAGATGTCCCGGAGAATCATTATTATCCGGATAAAGAATATCTTGAAAATAAATACTATCATATTTTAAGTAATGACATTCTCCGTAAACTTGACTATGATCCCGATAGCTTTACCAGATCAGATGGCTCATTTCCATTTTCCTTTATTTTATTTTATACCAAGGAAGATGGGGCCATCCAAAAGATAATAGGCTCCGGACAAGATGCATATTTCGATCCGGTAGTAATAACTCAGGAGCAGTATGATGCAAACAAAGCAATCCTGTATTCCGGCAGTGTAATAGAAGTAAAGGTTCAGGATTTTACTGCTGAGAGTATCGGATCATGATCAAATACGGTAGATTTTTTTTTGTATAATAACTCATTTTTTATTAAAATATACTAGTAAAAGTTAAATTCTTAAAAACAAACAGGAGGGGTTGTTTTATGCGTCATTATAAAATTGTTCCGATCGTCTTAAGTGTTGTTTTTGCTGCTTCATCAGCAACAGTTGTTAAGGCAGCAAACGGTGACGAAATTGATAAAACGGGAGTGGTTCTCGGTGATACATTAAATACTGATGATACTCACTCTCTTATTACTGATATTCAAAAACCTGAACCTATTGTTATTGAAAGATACAGATGGAGGAACTATTATGAGGAAGGAGAATGGTACCTGGACTATTTTGATCTTGATATGACTTGGGATAACGGAGAAGTGACCAAAGAGACGGTTAAATATGATGGAACCGTTAAAAAAGGAGATAATTACATTGATCCTGATTTTAGCAGTTTAACATATAAGTACCCGGAACTCGATAAGTTGTTTGATAAAGACGAAACAGAATATGACGCACAAAAAAAAGTTACCGTTATTGTTCATGAAGTAGTGGATATCATAATTGAAGAACCTGAAAAAACAGTTTTTGAAACTGCACAGGATGCAAGAGATTATGACTGGAATATAAAAAGAACATTAGTATATGATGATGGGACTGAATCAGAGGATTACAGAGATGAGTTTTATTTAGTAGAAGAGAACGGTAAAAAAGGAGAGAGAAAAGTTTTAATATGTGTCGGAGAAGATGAAGAAATAGAAACAATAGGGAGCTTTATCATCAAAATAAATAATGATTATGAATTCTTAGAGAACTCTTTAGAAATCACAAAGTTACCGGATAAACTCGAGTATTACGAAGGCGAAGAAGTTGATTTTACGGGAGGTCGTGTTCTTTATTATGATCGCACTGATAGAAATGAGATAACATTATGGATGGAAGATATGGATATAGGTGATTATGATAAAACTGAAGGCGTTCAAACCGTACCCCTTTATTATGAATTTCTGGACGATGAGGTTTTAAGTGTCTCTTTTGATGTTACATACAAGAAAAAGGACATGGAGGAGACTGACCCCATGGAAGATACAGATCCTATAGAGGATACCGACACATCTGAAGAAACAGACCCGGTAGTTGATACTGATCCTTCAGATGGGGAAGACACTTCGGAAGAAACAGATCCTTCGGAGGAGAACGAACCGACAGAAGATACAAACCCTAAAGAAGATAATGATCCCACAGGGAGCACAGACCCTTCGGAGAAGAACGATCCTACGGCAGATACAGACTCTAAAGACGAGACAGTATCCACAGGTGATACCGATCCTGATAAGGATGCAGGTGAAGATGAAAATACCAATAAACAGACAAACACGTCCGGAAATAATAAACCAAATGGCATTGATTCATCCGGTTCATCAATAAACAGGACTGTTATAGCTGGAAATATGGCTTCAGGCACCCGTCCTGATACAAAAATTACCGGACAGTCTACGATCACATCATCTCCTCAAACAGGAGATAAGAACATCTGGCTGACCATTGCCGGAGCGTCAGCTGCAGCACTGGGAGCAGCCGTGGTAGTGAATAGAAAAAAGAAGAGTAATTAATAAAGTCATATTTTAAACCCCTGTCCGTCAGGGGTTGTTTTTTTGAAAAAACATAATAACAACTGATTTTAATCCGGAAAATATACACTTTTAAATCGATAAAAAAATATTGAAATAGTAAAAAAGTATATTTATAATCAAATTATAAAAAACAGGAGGAAAACGGACATGGGAAAGAAATTACTTATCGTAATGGCTGTTATAGGTGCATCTGTTGCGGTGCTTGGAGGTTGTGGAGCGAGCAGCAATACAACCGGAACAACAACTTCGGAAACTACGGCTACAACAGATGAGACAACCACAGCGACCATAACCCCAACAACGGAAGCTGATACGACCGTAACAACAGAGACTACTGCAACTACAACAACTGAAGCACCTACGACCACAACAATAGAGGTTCCTACCACCACGGCAAAGGCTCATCCGGAAGATGATGTTTTTATGCAGCATTTAAGAAATCTTTATAACGCCGGTACGAAGGATGGTGTTCCGGCTGAAGAGGGGTATTACAAGTATCAAAAATTTGCAATAGCTGATTTTGATGCGGATGGTGAGAATGAATTAATGATAGAACATCGATTTGAGTGGGGCGATGAATTTGAAATATCTGAAATGAATATGTATGAGGCAAGTTCTTTAGGAAAAGGTTTTCATGAAGATGCGGTAGCCGGTCTGCCTAATACTGCTTTTTCTGATGTTACTTTTTTAGATAACGGTGTTGCTTATTCTGCATACTCTTCTAATTCTATGCAAAATATTTTGGATAATAAAAAATATTTTTTAATAAATGACGAAATGCCTTCTAAACTTCATTACAATATGAGTCTTGCAAATTTCGAGTCTATTGCACGTGTTCTTTTTTATTATGAGGAAAATGGTAAGATATTTAAATCTTTGGCTTCTGCACATGATATTCTTTTTGACCCAAAAGAAAAAACACAAGCAGAGTATGAAGAAGAAAAGGCAATACTTAACAAGGGCAAGGTAATGGATATAAATGTAAAAGAATGTACAGCTGAGAATATTGGACTTTAATTAATGAGGAGGAACGAACGATGAAGAAGGCGATTATTATAGGTGTAGCTTGTCTCACCTCCGGCACAGGGCTTGCAGGTTGTGCGACAAGCAACTCTACGATTGAGAAAACCATCACGGCTGAGACAGCTACCACGGAAGCTGCTACCGCGGTTGAAACCACGACAGAGACCACAACTACTCCTACGACAACGGCAGAAACCTTGTCTGCAAAAAATCAGGAAGAGGATGAGGTTCTTCTTAAATGGCTTAGAGAAAAATACAACTCGGCAACAAAAATTATAAACGGATATCCTGTAATTATTGAAAACAATGAGAGCTATAATTCTTACATTAAATATGCATTAGGGGATTTTGACGGTGACGGCGGTAATGAAATGATAACCATCGAGAATGGCGATTGGAGAATGGATTTTATAGAATCTGACGAGGATATGGTTAAGGGCAGATTTCAAATGTATTATATGTATGATCTGGATTCAAATAAAAATGTTGTCGAAAGAGAATTAAGTGCAGGTGCGATGTTGTCTTTAAATGCATATAATTCTGTCTTGGAAGAGCAGGCAGGTATAGGAGAGACCGGTTATCCGGATTTCAAGTATACCTTTTATGATAACGGAGTCGTAAAGTCAGAGGCAGATGCCAATGGTAAAAAGGTCATATCATACATGATATTTGACGATAAAAAATACGGGGAGTTGAGAAACCTAAATCATAAATTAGTTATGTGGAATGATATATTGGGCAATGGGGATACAGAAGCTGTAGTTTATATAGATGATGGAACTACGATCGAAAGATACTTCGGCTCACATCAGGATTGTGATTATGGTGAAATATCACAAAGTGACTACAGTTCAGAAATTGATGTTCTGACAAATGGAAATGTTGTAGACACAGGATTTATAGACATTACCGCTGAAAATCTTGGTATAGAAGTTTCTGCTGAGGAGTCTGTATCACAAACTGAAACCTCTGTAAATTCAAGGCAAAATGTGGATTTAATTGATGTTACAAATGGTATGCATAAAGGTATCGTTCTTGAAGGAACCGCAGTGTACTATTATTCAAATATTAATGATGCAAATGGAAAAGAAGAGCCTTTTGTAGGATTAGTATTGGATACACCTGTTCAGGCAAAAACTGAAACAGGAAAAGTTATTGACGTAAATGAAGTGCAATTGGGGGTAGGTTCAGATTATAACGGTTATTCTTTAAATGATTATGATGGTGAGCATATTATAGTTACCGGTGATGCTTTTGGTGCCCATACAGATCACCACTTTAAAAACATTATATTATCAGTAAATGAATTAGAACAGTAATAATATTAAAGGAGGAACGAACAATGAAGGCAATTATCATAGGTGTGGCTTGCCTCACTGCCGGCACAGGGATTGCAGGCTGTGGAGCAGGCAGCATAACAACCGAGATGACAACAACGGCTGAAGTTACCACCACAGTTGAAACTACGACTGCAGAAATAACAACAACTACTACAGCAGCTACTACATCCACTACGGAAACTGCCATTTCAAAAGACGCGCAAGCGGCGTTATATGACGATATAATTAATATATATTACGTAGTGCAACAGAAGGGTGGTATTGTAGGATATTCTATTCCGGAAGAAGTGAAACAACTTATTCCTAAAGGTGGATTGTGGGATTATTTTGATTCGTCTGTCTGTGATACAGGCTCAAAATATTATTACACAATAAATGATTTTGATAATAATGGTGTAGATGAACTTGTGATTTCTAATGATAATCTTGCTGTAGCCGTTTATACAATATCTGATGAGGAAGTGATCCCTCTTGCGTTTGGCGGATATAGAAATGAATTAAAAATAAGCGATGATGGGAAAGCTTATCTGCTCTCGTATGGGGGTCATCAGGATTATCAGTATTACAAATATCATTTAAATGAAAACGGAGACAGTTTTATAGCTGATTATGAAAAAGCAATAGCCACTGTTAAGGATGGTTCGGCAGGCTATTTTTATAATGATATAAAGGGTAAAGGATTCTTTGAAACGATAGACAACGATAATAGTGAAATAACTGAGAAAGAGTTTAGAGAAGCCGAAACTGAATATAATAGCGTGAAGTTTACAT
>CACZTF010000152.1 GCA_902784025.1 uncultured Lachnospiraceae bacterium | reverse complement strand
ATATGGGCTCTCGCAGGAATAAGTGCTGAATGTTGTAAGAAGAAGAACATACCTCTTGTTGTAACATGTCACGGAACCGATCTTTTAGGAATAATGCAAGAAAGAAAAAACAGTAAATCTACAGGGAGTGACCTGGCAGAAACAGCAGCTGAGTATGCTTATAAAGTAATAAGCATTTCTACAGATAACACTGTTGTGATGAACGAACTTTTGCCTCATCATGCTGAGAAAACAGTAATAATCAGAAACGGTGCGGACAGTTCGATCTTTTTCAAGGATGATACCGTAAAAAAAGAAGAGGTTCTAAAACAGCTTGGTATAGACCCTTCATTTGAAAAAACAATTTCATTTGTCGGAAAGTTAACGCCCATGAAAAATGTAGATGGTCTGCTTAAGGCTGCTTTTCATTATGAGAGACCGGATGTTGTTACTCTTATCGCCGGTGACGGCGAGTTAAGGGAAAAACTTGAGGAACTTACGTGTGATCTGGGGCTGAAAAATATAAAGTTTTTAGGTAATCAGCCTCATGATGTTCTGAACAAAATATATAATATAGCTGATTGTTCCCTGATCTTGTCAAAACGGGAGGCATTTGGCTTGGTAGCGATAGAAGCAATGATGTGCGGTGCACCACTGATAGCGTCAGATCACGGAGCTTTACCGGAGTTTGTAACTGAAGATGTTGGGATACTCGTAGATCCTGACGATCCTAAAATGATAGCAGAGGCAGTTAATTCTATAATAAACGGTGAAAAGAAATATGATCGTAAACATATATCAAAAAGCATAACGGATAAATTTTCTCAGGATGCTATAATTGATGAATTTATCAGTGTATATGAAGACGCTATCGGTTCCTTTAAATGATCCATATTAAAAAACAACTCTGCCGCTTGCACCACATGGCAGGATAAAAAGAGGATCCTTATCTACAGGTATACCTATCTCATCGCTTTTTACGATAGCATTTCTCCCGTGTTTGAGGTTTAGCATGTAAGAAAGAACGCCGGGGGCAAGGCCTGTTGTGTAAGAATTTATCAGGAAAAATAATGGGTCATCTGATAAAAGAGAATTACATTTGCACACCAGATCGTAAATACAGTCTTCTATTTTCCATATCTCACCCTTTGGGCCTCTTCCATATGAGGGAGGATCCATTATGATCGCGTCATAAGTGTTTTCCCGTCTTATTTCGCGTTCAACAAATTTATTACAATCGTCAACAAGCCATCTGATGGGAGCATTGATAAGTCCGGAACTTGATGCGTTTTCTTTGGCCCAGGTTACCATACCTTTGGAAGCGTCAACATGTGTCACCTGTGCGCCTGCAGCTGCACAGGCAAGTGTAGCCCCTCCAGTATATGCAAAAAGATTAAGCACTTTTATGCTGCGTTTTGATCTGTCGATAAGATCTGTCATCCATTCCCAGTTAGCTGCCTGCTCCGGAAACAGACCGGTATGTTTAAAATTGAATGGTTTAAGATTAAAAGTCAGTTTTCTGTTGATCGAATGCAGATCGTAACTGATCTGCCATTGCTCCGGGAGATTTATAAATTCCCATTGACCTCCTCCTTTATCGGAACGGTGATAATGTGCATTTTTGTTTTTCCAACCCGGATGTTTTTTATTAGCTGACCAGATTATCTGCGGATCCGGACGTACCAATATATAGTTTCCCCAACGCTCAAGTTTTTCACCTTCAGATGTATCAAGAATGGTGTATTCTTTCCATTTGTCTGCGATAAACATATCTTGCTCCTGTCTTTTTTTTTCATTCTATCATAAAAATTGTTTATATAATAATATTAAATAATTTGGTTGTTGTATATATATTCAATTATGATAAAATGAAATAATGATATATTATATATTATAAAAGAAAGAGAGGACAGTATAATTATGGATAAAAAGAGAATAATAGCCGCTTTTTCAGTTGTTTCGATATTATCATCCGGTATCATTACTGCCTGCTCAGGAACATCGGATTCGGGCAGTGATAAATATTCAGGGCATTGGACTATAGATGCGGCTAGTGCCGGCGGAGAAGTGATCGATCTTCAGTTTTTAAACGACTATCTTGGAACTGATGAATCTGATTCTATATATTTAGATATTGAAAAGGACGGTAGTTTCGTACTTAATCTTTATGGTGATAACAGTGATAAAGGTAAATGGAAAGTGTCAGGTGATGACAGTATTATTCTGACTATAGATGATGATGATCAAACTGTTAATTATAAAAACGGTAAGTTGGAAATGTCACATGGCGAAGGTGACAGTAAGTTATCTTTGATCTTTGTTAAAAAATAAAGTAAAACGCCTGATCATTCCGGAGGAAAAATCAGATATGGTTTCTGGATCCTAATACTCTTGATCCGAATCAAATGAAACAAAAAAAGATGGGATAGAGACTGAAAATTCAGGACCATAACACTCCTGTTCACGTGAGATGACCGAATCATCTTTCCATCTTAAATCATTTAAAAAAATTTTAATAAATTCATTAAGGTACACTTCATTGGGGTGTATCTTTTATTTATGCAGGTGGTTTTTATATGATCAAAAATAATGTTATGTGGTTATTCCTCCCCAAATACTAATATTTTGATGAATAAATATACATATTATATCTGATTATATGCATATTAATTAATAGTTTTATTTTGTTAATGCCTCTTTACATACGGAAAAAACCTGTTATAATATGCAAAGGTGCATTTTCAGAAGATGATTATTTATGCAATAAAAATTATTAAAACAAGATGATATACATCAAAAAGGAGTTTAATTATGATCAAAGTCGGTATTATTGGTGCTACAGGTTACGCCGGAAATGAACTGGTACGTTTATTGATGAACCATCCGGAAACAGAGCTGATATGGTACGGATCAAAATCATATGAAGGTAAGAAATATGCGGATGTATACCGTAATATGTTCGAAATTACAGATGATCTGTGTTCCGGGGATGACCTTGAGAAGCTTTCACAAGAGGCTGACGTTGTTTTTACAGCTACTCCCCAGGGATTTCTGGCCGGTATTTTAACTGACAGTGTACTTGAAAAAACTAAAATAATCGATCTGAGCGCAGATTTCAGATTAAAAGATGTTAAAACCTATGAAGAGTGGTATAAAATAGAACATAAGCGTCCTGATCTCATATCAAAAGCTGTTTACGGTTTATGTGAGATAAACCGCCATCTGATAGATGATTCTGTAAGATTGGTTGCTAATCCCGGATGTTATACCACAACATCTATTCTTGCGTTGTATCCTGTTGTAAAAGATGGGATAATTGATGCTGATTCTATAATAATTGATGCAAAAAGCGGTACCAGCGGTGCAGGCAGAAGTGCGAAGACCGATAACCTGTTTTGTGAAGTAAATGAAAGTATAAAGCCTTATGGTGTCGGAACCCACAGACATATTCCCGAAATAGAAGAACAGCTGGGATACGCTAAAGGTGATAAGATAAGATTAGTTTTTACGCCTCATCTTGTGCCTATGGAAAGAGGTATCTTAGTAACAGCATACGCAGATCTTAATGATGATATCAGCGAAAGCTCAGTCAGAGAATGCTATAGCCGGTATTACGACAATGAGAAATTTGTACGTTTGCTGGATCCGGGCGTATTTCCACAAACCAGATTTACTAAATGTTCTAACTATGTAGATATCAATTTCCGGATAGAGCCGAGAACAAACAGACTTATAGTTATGGCTACACTAGATAATCTTATAAAAGGTGCAGCGGGACAGGCAGTTCAGAACATGAATTTACTTTTCGGGCTTCCGGAATCGACAGGTCTTGAAATGGTACCTGTTATAATGTGACTTGTTTAAACAGTATCTTTTTGATACCTGAGATGATTATCATGGAGTTAATATGAAGATAATACAAGGCGGGATTACTTCTGCAAAAGGTTTTATGGCGTCTTCCTGTAACGCCGGTATTAAAAATAAAGACCATGAAGATATGGCGCTTATCTACAGTGAAAAGCCATGTGTTGCCGCAGCAGCCTTTACACAGAACAAGGTATTTGCTGCACCTGTAAAATGGGATAAAAAAGTTGTAAATGAATCTTCTTTTATACAGGCTGTAGTTATAAATACAGGTATAGCAAATGCATGTACAGGTAATGAAGGATTAGAAAACTGTGAAGAAGAAGCCGGTATGGTTGCAGAATCTCTGGAGCTTTCTTCTGAAAATGTTTGTATTTGTTCTACAGGTGTGATAGGACCGCAATTGCCTATGGAAAAGATCAGGGATGGTATTAAAATACTTCCCGGAAAATTAAGAGAGACTGATGAAGCAGGTTCCAAAGCTGCAGCTGCCATAATGACTACAGATACTCATCCGAAAGAATTTGCCGTATGTCTTGATATTGGCGGCAAGACCGTAACTATCGGCGGTATGTGCAAAGGGGCAGGAATGATCCATCCCAATATGGCAACTATGCTATGCTTTATAAGTACAGATGCAATGATAAAAAAAGAATTGTTGAAAAAAATGTTTAGGGAGATAATTGATGATTCTTTTAATATGATATCTGTAGATGGTGATACGTCCACAAATGATACGGCGATAATCATGGCAAACGGCTTGGCCGAAAATGACCTGATAGATACAGAAGATGAAAAATACGAATTGTTTTACGAAGCTTTGAAGCTGGTTTCTACAGAACTTGCTAAAAAGATCGCTGGTGACGGAGAAGGATGTACCTGTCTCTTTGAGGTTAACGTAAAAAATGCAGTTACGAAAGAGGATGCAAAAACACTTGCAAAGTCAGTTATCACTTCAAATCTTACCAAGGCTGCCATTTTCGGACATGATGCTAACTGGGGAAGAGTTCTTTGTGCATTAGGATATTCCGGAGCAGAATTTGATCCTGAAAAAGTAGATCTTTTTTTTGAAAGTGAAGCAGGGATCATAGAGATCATGAAAAATGGTAATGCTGTTGATTACAGTGAAGATAAGGCCACAGAAGTGTTATCGAAGAATCCTGTAAAAGCTGTCATAGATGTTAAAGAAGGAAAGTATTCTTCCACAGCCTGGGGGTGTGACCTGACACTTGATTATGTTAAGATTAATGCTGATTACAGATCGTAATGCTTTTGGAGATAAATATGAGTATAATATATCGCGGAGATAATAATATGGATAAAAACAAAATATGCAGTGATAATGTCAGAGCACAGGTGCTTGTAGAGGCTTTACCTTATATACGCCGATTTCATGAAAAAACAATAGTTGTTAAGTATGGTGGTAATGTCATCACTGATGAGTCACTTGCAAAAACTGTGATCGAAGATATTGTACTTCTTAAACTTGTCGGTTT
>CACZTF010000151.1 GCA_902784025.1 uncultured Lachnospiraceae bacterium | reverse complement strand
ATGAACAGAGGCAACTTTGCTCTGCTTGTTGTGGATGATGTCAGGTTCAGTATGAAAGAAGCTGAAGAATGTATGCTTGAGTTATATGAGCTTGGAATATCGGGGCTGGGAATATCTGTTGTGGATGACAGAGAGGACATTCCGGAGGGGATGAAGGCAAAGGCAGATGAGCTGGCATTGCCTTTGTTTTTTGTGCGATGGGAGGGCGCATCATTTGTTGATATAGCACAGAGTATAGGACGTCTTATTCTGGAACAAAATGTACAAAATAAACGCGCCGGAGATTTTCTCTATAACCTTCTGTTTGGATATGACATAAATGACAAATATGTGGAAAAGGTGGCATCGCAGTTTGACTTTGATTTTAGCAAATATTATCGGGTGGGGATAATCGTTGTAGACAGAACTTATGGGATCAATCTTGAGCAGGATGAACATACTTATGAGTTTTATTCCGACTGTATAAATCATGAGGTGACAATGCTTGAAGGGCATCCTATGTTTATGAGTTTTTTAAATAAGTTTGTCCTTCTTTTTGAGGCCAGAGAGGACAAGTCGATCGAGAGAGCACTGGAACGGATGCTCAAAAAAGTGGATGAAAGACCTGAATTTAAAGGAATGATAAAAGGTACATGCATTCTTGGAGGAGCATATAAAGATCCGAGAAACTTCGGGGCAAGCTACACCGAAGCCAAAGGACTCATATCCAAAAAAGACATCCTGCCTAATCCCAGAGGTAAGAAGGTGTTAAGTGCAAAGACTATGGGAATATATAAATATCTCTTCAAGAGTGGAAACCATGATGAGATCCTCGATTATTGTAATGAAAGACTAAGAATACTTGAAGAGTATGATGATGCAAATGGAACCTTTTTAGTGGATACACTGCTCAGTTTTTATATGAATGGTTTTAATTCAAGTAAAACGTCAGAGAGTCTGTACATACACAGAAATTCACTTCAGTACAGGCTTAACAAAATTGAAGAACTGCTTGGGATAGAGCTTGATGACTATGTAGAATACCTTGATATTCTTAACTGCATACTGGTCAAACGCTGGATGTTTTCTTAGATCATATCGTGACTGTGCAAAGTGACAAATACTATTGTGCAGAGTGCAAGTTGAATGATTCTCCTCTGATGACTAGAATACACACATAACAGCAAGGGCGCTGGTGGTTCACACCGGCGCCCTTGCTGCATATAAGACAAGATCTTAGAAGGAGGAGTGAATACTATGAAAAAGAGAATCATGGGTTTGACATTGGCAGGAATTATGGCGCTTGGAACAATGACAGGATGCGGAAGTAACGGAGGCAGCGTTGCGAATGCAGGCGGAACACCGCAGTCACAGCCACAGACACAGGCAGAGGAAGCTTCCGATGAAAAAGCGGTACTAAGAGTAGGAATGGAGTGTGCTTATGCTCCGTTTAACTGGACGCAGGATGCAGATACTACACCTGATGGAAGCAAGGCGGTGCCTATTTTTGGAAGTGACTTTTATGCATATGGTTATGATGTGGCTGTCGCTCAGATGCTTGCAGATGAGCTGGGTATGGAACTTGAAGTACACAAGGTAGAGTGGTCATCTATAGGTATTTCCATGGATGCAGGAGATTATGACTGTATCATTGCAGGAATGGGACGTACTGCTGAGAGAGAACTCTCGTACTCATTTACAGAGCCTTATTACTATAGGGATAACTGTATCGTAGTAAAGAAGGATGGTCCATATGCAGAGGTTAAGGGGTTGTCTGATCTGGCTAATACAGGCTGCAAGGTCACAACACAGCTTGGTACAGGATGGATTCCTCTCCTTGATCAGATTGAAGGAGCAGAGACAGGATCTAATTTTGAAACGACTTCTGAATGTTTTATGGCTGTTTCAAATGGCGTTGCTGATGTTTGTATTGTAGATCTTCCGACCGCTCAGTCAGCACTTCTTACAAACGATGGTCTGAAGATCATCACGTTCGAGGAGAACGATACATTTACGGGTGACGAGGAGATGGTAAATGTCTGCATAGCAACAAGAAAAGATGATACGGAACTTAGGGATAAATTGCAGGGCGCCATGGATTCTATCGGATGGAATGAGAAGGCAAAAATGGATGAACTGATGGATAAAGCTATTACACAGCAGCCTGCAGCAAATTAAAGGTGCTGGTATTGCCGGAAAGGAGAACTATATGGAGAATCCGGGTAATTCGTTGGAATGGATGCTGTTTTTGACAGAAAAATATCTGAAGATGTTTCTCCAGGGAACATGGCTTACGCTCTATATAGCTGTAATCGGAACGGTTCTTGGATTCATCCTGGGTTATATTATCGGAATCATTCAGGATATGAAGATAAACAGTGGCGATTTCTTTCCCAAAAGGATCTTGGTATCTTTTCTGAAACTGGTGGCAACTGCTTACGTAGAAATATTCAGAGATACACCTATGATCGTACAGGCGATGATCATCTACTATGGGATCAGGCAGGCGGGGGTGGAACTTACCCCCGTTGTGGCCGGTATCCTGGTAACGGTACTTAACACCGGAGCATATATGGCAGAGACCGTAAGAGGCGGAATAGGATCTATTGATCTGGGACAGCGGGAAGGCGCATGGGCAATGGGAATGTCACCGATGCAGACAATGTTTTATGTCGTTTTGCCACAGGCGTTTCAGAATATCATTCCGGAGATGGCAAATACATTTCTTACAAATCTTAAGATGACATCAGTACTCAATGTCATTGCGGTACAGGAATTGTTTATGGCTGCGAAGACTGTTGGAGGAAACTATTATAAGTATTTTGAATCATATCTGGTGATCGCAGTTATTTATTTTGTTCTGTGTTTCCTGTTCAATAAGTTATTCGGATTCATGGAGGAGAAGATGAAGGGAAAAACGGATTACGCACTTGCGGTTGAATACATGGATAATCAGTGAGGAGAAGAGATATGGGTGAAACAATTATTTCAATTAAGGATTTAAGAAAATCATTCGGAACCCATGAAGTATTGAAAAAAATTGATATTGATATAAACAAGGGCGAAATTATATGCATAGTTGGTTCATCCGGTTCCGGGAAATCCACACTTTTAAGATGTATCAATAAGCTGGAAAAGCAGACTTCAGGAAAAGTTTTATATCACGGGAAGGAAGTAAGGGACATACAGAAAGATATCAATGAGTTCAGATCTAAAGTCGGCATGGTATTTCAGTCCTTTAACCTTTATAACAATATGACTGTCCTTCAGAACTGTATGCTTTGTCCGAGGAAAGTCCTCAAAGTGTCAAAGGAAGAAGCTTTTGACAGGGCAATCACACACCTTAAAGAGGTAGGGATGGCTCCATATATAAATGCCAAGCCTTCACAGCTTTCGGGTGGACAAAAACAGAGAGTTGCCATAGCCAGATCACTCTGCATGAATCCAGAAGTACTGTTGTTTGATGAACCGACATCAGCGCTGGATCCGGAGATGGTAGGTGAAGTCCTTGGAGTAATGAAAAAGCTTGCAACAACGGGACTTACAATGATCATCGTTACACATGAAATGGCCTTTGCCAGAGATGTATCAACAAGAACGATTTTTATGGATCAGGGTTATGTGGCTGAAGATGCAGCTCCTATAAAGTTGTTTACTGATCCGCAAAATCCGAGGACCAGAGAATTCTTAAGCAGATATCTGGCAGGTTAGGGAGGATAGCTATGAATAATTTTGTTGTTACATTTGCGAGAGGTTTTGGATCAGGAGGAAAAGAGATAGCCTCAAAAGTTGCGAAAGATCTGGGGATTCATTGTTATGAGAACAGGATCCTCACTCTGGCAAGTCAGATGAGTGGACTGGATGAAAAAGTATTTCAGGAGGTGAATGAAAAGATACGGGAGAACGGAGGCTTCTCTGCTTTTCTTAAGGGACTTCCAAGAGCAAGGAGTTATATCGCGCGTAATGAAAAATTTGTCTCTGATGATAAGCTTTTTGAATACCAGAGCAAGATCATAAGAGATCTGGCTGAAAAGGAGTCATGCGTTATCGTAGGTAAGTGTGCTGATCATGTGCTCCGTGATAAGCCAAACGTCGTAAGTGTATATATAGAAGCTCCAAGGAGATTTTGTGTTGAGCGGACTATGGAGAATATGCATGTAAGTGAGGAAGTTGCTCATGCGACGATAGAACGGACAGATAAGTTCAGAGCGGATTACTACAAATATTACACCCATGGAAATTATTGGACAAACCCGGTGAACTACGACATGACTCTTAATAGTGAAAGGGTAGGGATAGATGACTGCGTAAAGATCATTGAGCAATATCTTGAACTTAAGGGGTATATAAAGTCTTAAGAGTTAGCTGATCCAGAAGAAAGTAAGGAGGAAATGAGATTATGAAGCTTGCAGAAACAGGATGTTCAGTACAGGATATAAAAGATAAAGTCAGTAAGTATATGATAGAAACCTATGAGAGATTCGATTTTCTTGCTGAGAGGGCAAAGGATCAGTATATATATGACGAGAAAGGTGAGGAGTACCTGGATTTCTATGCAGGGATCGCAGTAAACTCCGCCGGTAACTGTAACGAAAAAGTTGTGGAAGCTGTTACAGATCAGGTAAAAGATCTGATCCATACATTTAATTAT
>CACZTF010000150.1 GCA_902784025.1 uncultured Lachnospiraceae bacterium | reverse complement strand
TATCTTCATTAGCAAATGTTATTATAAGCTCTTCGATATCTGAAGCCTTGGTAACATCTACGCTGATTGTTACAGCTTCTCCCATCCTCAATTCTGTCCTGTCATATGTTATGGAATTAAGGACCGGAGGATCAAAATTCTGGGAGGAATCATGTACAGTGAAGCTTCCTACAGATGTGTCGGAAGTATCATATTTCTCTGTATTATGGTCAGTATCGGTAACAGTTACACTGACAGGGGCATGTTCCCCGTTTGACCAGTTGTCACCTATTGTAAAGCTGCCCTCCAGGACATCATTCTCGCCGTGTGTGAGGTATACATGTTCGGTCTTGTTTTCGTTCACCGGTATTTCCAGCATTACCGTAAAAATATCCTGTCCGCTTGCATCTGTAAGTGCACGGACCCTCACGGTTTCTCCGGGAGCCGCATCAGACGGGTCAAATATGATCTCCGATATCTCATTTGTAGGAGCGCCGTTATTTACAGGATCTGAAAGAACATTGTCCTGTGCATATGTGACCGGCGTGATATAAGAAATGCTCGTACCGGCAACTGCAAGACCGACCAGTGTGCCGATAGCTGCATGTTTCAGGCTGATCTTTTTCCTCATTATAATCACCTGCCTCTAATTACGAAATACACAAATTTTACATACACTAATGATAACATAATTTTTTACAAAAGTCGTCAGTTTAAAAAAAAAGTATAGTTTTTTATATTTTTTTATGTTATAATCCAGATACCGCCTGAGAAAAGTCGTTTTCTTTTGCGGATATCAGTATTCGTATAACGGATGAATGTGCAATAAGACGGCATTTAGGCATATACAAGGAGGAGTATAGCATGAACAAGTTTGTAAAGTTTTTAGCCATTGTCGGTGCGATCACTATTGTAGGAGGTATCATATTCGCTGTATATAAGTTTATGAAACCTGATTACCTTGATGAGTATGATGACGATGACTACGATGATGAAGACTTTGACGAAGAAGATTTTGAGGTTGAGGCTGAGGATTTCACTGTTGAGTCCTGATCTGTCATGGTGTCAGAAGATAACCGGGAAATTCCTGATCAGGAGTTTTCAGCGGCCCGCCGGTCAATAGGTATTGGTCTTTGTGTGTTCGCTCAGAGGTTGTTTAACGAACAAAAAAAACTGCCGAAAGGCAGTTTTTTTTGTTGCTCTGTCTTATATCAGGATAAGCCTGCTTCTATAAAAGCTGAAAACAAAGGATGGGGGCGGTTAGGACGGGACTTGAATTCCGGGTGTGCCTGGGTAGCCACAAACCAAGGATGGTCCTTCAGCTCGATCATTTCCACTATGCGGTTGTCGGGAGAAATTCCCGATAGTATACATCCGTGTGCGGTAAGTTCATCTCTGTAATCATTGTTTACTTCATAGCGGTGGCGGTGACGTTCATCTATCTCATCCTTACCGTATGCTTTCGCCGCTTTGCTTCCCGGAGCAAGAACACAAGGATAAGACCCGAGTCTGAGGGTACCCCCAAGATCAGATACATTCTTCTGATCCGGCATAAGGTGTATCACGGGATGTTCCGTCTCCGGATCAAGCTCTGCACTGTGAGCATCCTTCAGACCAAGAACATTTCTTGCAAATTCTATAAGAGAGATCTGCATACCCAGGCATATTCCGAAATACGGTATATTATTATTTCTCGCATAACCGGCGGCAGATATCATACCATCTATGCCCCTGTCACCGAAACCTCCCGGTATTATTATGCCGTTTACGCCTGAAAGAACATCGGATACATTGTCATCGTTAAGTTCTTCCGAATCGACCCATCTTATGTTAACGTCTGTGCCGTGGGCTGCTCCTCCTGATTTAAGAGCCTCTACAACACTTATATAAGCGTCGTGCAGCTGTGTGTACTTGCCTACAAGAGCGATCTCGGTGCTTCTGGAAGGGTTTTTCCAGTTCTTACACATACGGTTCCACTCCGAAAGATCCGGTTCGGGACACGGGAGACCGAGGCACTCGCATGCAACCTGGGCGATACGTTCTTTTTCAAGGGCAAGGGGCACTTCGTAAAGAATGTCAACATCCAGGTTTTCAAGTACATGGGATTTATCTACATTACAGAAAAGAGCTATTTTTTCTTTTATTCCCGGCTCCAGCGGCAGATCGGTACGGCAAACGATGATATCCGGCTGGATACCCATGCTCAGGAGTTCTTTTACACTCATCTGTGTCGGCTTGGTCTTCATTTCTCCTGAAGCCTTAAGGTAAGGTATCAGGGTAACATGGAGGTTGATGACATTGGCGTGTCCTACTTCATGCTGGAATTGTCTGATAGCCTCGATGAAAGGCTGACTCTCGATATCTCCGACAGTCCCGCCTACTTCTATTATGGCTATGGTATCTTTATCTGAAGCATCTTCCTCTTTGTAGAAACGATCTTTTATCTCGTTGGTAATGTGGGGAATGACCTGGACTGTTCCGCCGCCGTAGTCACCGTGGCGTTCCTTGCTTATCACTGTCCAGTAAACCTTTCCGGAGGTCACATTACCTCTTTTATCAAGACTTTCATCAATAAATCTTTCGTAGTGACCCAGGTCAAGGTCTGTTTCAGCCCCGTCATCCGTTACGAAAACTTCCCCGTGCTGGATGGGATTCATAGTACCGGGATCGATATTTATATAAGGGTCGAATTTCTGCATGGTTACTTTATAACCGCGGGCTTTAAGAAGACGTCCCAGGGATGCAGCTGTTATACCCTTGCCAAGACCCGACACAACACCACCTGTAACAAATATATATTTTACCGACATATGTGACCTCCGAAAGATTATTTTAATGCCTGATGTGCAAATGTAATGTTGTTTAAAATTAAGTTACCATTATAACTTAATTATTAAAATGACGCAAGCTAAAGGGAGGGCCGGTGCAGGGATGACCGGACGATGTTAAACCACCGTAATTATGAACAAATAATAAATTTTTGATTAAAAGATATAAAAAACGGTTTTTAGTCCATCTTCCCACTTTTAAAATAGACAGGCTTTGTATATAATGGTACGGTATGTGCGGCAGATATCTGATGCCGCATTATGCAAAGTTACTGTACAGGCATTTTTATGTCGTATTTATTATATACAGTAACGATCGCGGATAAAAAGAAAGGGGATACATATGTTATCTGCTGATATAGGTATTGATCTGGGTACAGCAAGTATCCTGGTATATATAAAAGGCAAAGGTGTAGTATTAAAGGAACCATCAGTTGTTGCATTTGACACGGACACTAACAAGATAAAAGCAATAGGAGAGGACGCCAGACTCATGCTTGGCAGGACTCCCGAAAATATAATAGCCGTAAGACCCTTAAGGCAGGGTGTTATTTCTGACTACAAAGTTACGGAAAGGATGCTGAAGTATTTTATCGATAAAGCTGTGGGACGTCATATGTTCCGCAGACCGAGGATCTGTGTCTGCGTACCGTCGGGCGTAACACAGGTTGAAAAGAGGGCGGTAGAGGATGCGACTATACAGGCAGGAGCAAGAGAGGTTGCTATCATAGAGGAGCCTATCGCGGCAGCTATAGGTGCAGGTATAGATATTTCCAGACCCTGCGGGAATATGATAGTGGATATAGGAGGCGGTACGACTGATATAGCGGTTGTATCCCTTTCCTCCACTGTTGTCAGCACTTCCATAAAGATAGCAGGTGACGATTTTGACGAGTCAATAGTCCGCTATATGAGAAAAAAACATAACCTTCTTATAGGAGAGAGGACTGCCGAAGAGATCAAGATAAGAGTGGGATGTGCATACCCTCTTCCTGAAGTAAAGACCATGACCGTTAAGGGGCGTAATCTTGTTACGGGATTGCCCAAATCTGTAGAGATCACTTCCGACAGCATCGAAGAGGCTCTCAGAGAAGACACAGGGCAGATAGTAGAGGCAATACGCAGCGTACTAGAAAGGACTCCGCCCGAGCTTTCGGCGGATATAGCTGAAAGAGGAATAATCCTTACGGGAGGCGGTGCTCTTCTTACAGGTCTCGAAGAGCTTATAGAAGCAAAAACGGGAATACATACTGTAACTGCAAAGGATCCAATGACTGCAGTGGCTATAGGTACCGGTAAATATATTGATTTCATGTCGGGGAAAAGAGATGTCACAGGGGGGAGATAATTCTGCGGAAACTGTCCTTGAGGGTTATGTGGAAGCTATACTCTTCAGAAATGAGGATAACGGATATACGGTCTTTACGGTTTCAGGCCCAAAAGAAGAAACTACCTGTACAGGTGTGATCTCGGGTCTGTCTGCCGGTCAGTATATGCAGCTTGAAGGCAGGTTTGTGGAACACGCAGTTTACGGAAGACAGTTTTCCGTAATGTCATATGTTTTTAAGGAGCCTCACACCAGTGAGGCTTTCTTGCGTTTTATGTCCAGCGGGGGACTTCCGGGCATAGGCAAGAAAAAAGCTGCCAAAATAACAGATCGTTTTGGAGATGATTCATACCGCATAATGATCGAGGAGCCCGAAACTCTTGCAAAAGAGATAAAAGGGATATCCGTATCGCAGGCTTACGCTTTTCAGGAAGTCCTTGCCGAAAAAAAACAGGAAAATGATGCCCGTATGTTTCTTCAGAAATACGGTATAGGTGCTTCGCTTTCTGAAAAGATCTACAATTTTTACGGTCAGCGTATTTATTCTGTCATAAATGAAAATCCTTACCAGCTTGCCGAAGATGTAAAGAGTATCGGGTTTAAGACTGCAGATGAGATAGTTTTGCGTTCCGGAGTACATGTGGATCCGAAATATCGTATCAGAAGTGCGGTCATATATATACTCGAAACAGCAGCGGGAGAGGGGCACACTTTTCTCCCCATGGAGGAACTCAGGCGCAGGATAACCGAGCTCATCGGCAGGACAGAGGAAGGACCGGAGGGTATCATAAGTGATCTTTCTATCGAAAAGAGACTTGTGGTAAAGCCCGGTGACAAGGATGATTTTTTTGTATACCTTCCCTGTTACTGGCAGATGGAGGTTAATGTCGCGGAACGTCTGAAAAATCTGATGAACACTGTCATACCCTTTCAGGATGGTGATGATGGCGTTTCCGAGTCTGATAAGCTGTCGGAAATAGAAAGGGAACTGGGGGTAACATTTGACGAAACCCAGAGAGAAGCAGTACTTGGAGGCGTGACAAAGGGGATCACCGTAATAACAGGAGGTCCCGGCACGGGAAAGACCACCATAATAAATGCCATTATAAAACTTTATCTTGGCAGAGGTATGAGTGTAAAGCTTGCAGCTCCTACCGGAAGGGCGGCCAAGCGGCTTGCGGAAACCTCCGGTATGGAAACCCATACAATCCACAGGCTTTTGGGATATGCTCCCGCCTTCGGTTCGGAAGATGACTTTCATGAAGGATCCTCTGACAGCCGTATGGCATTTGAATATAATTTTGATAATCCTCTGGAAACAGATGTGGTGATAATAGATGAGATGTCCATGGTAGATATCTGGCTTATGAATGCCCTTCTTAATGCCCTTCCGGATGAAACACGTCTTATAATGGTGGGAGACTGCGACCAGCTGCCTAGTGTGGGCGCAGGGAATGTCCTGGGAGACATAATAGCATCAGGGGTTTTTTATGTGGTAAGGCTTGAGAAGATATTCCGCCAGGCGGCACAAAGTGACATAGTTTCGAACGCACACAGGATCAATAAAGGGGCGCCTGTGGATCTGGGGAAGCCCAGCAAGGATTTTTTATTCATAAAAAGGGAAACCGATGATAAGATCATATCGGCTATCTATACCCTTGTTACAGACAAGCTTCCCAAATATGTGGAAGCAGATAAAGCTGATATACAGATACTTACGCCTTCACGCTTATCAAAGCTGGGGGTAGAGCGGCTGAATGTCATAATGCAGAGCCTTATCAATCCACCGTCACCTGCAAAGAAAGAAAAGGAATTCCGGGGATTTATCTTTCGCGAGGGTGATAAGGTCATGCAGATAAAAAACAATTACGTTCTTGAATGGACACGTACAGATGCCTTCGGAATGGGCGAGACCGGAACCGGTGTTTATAACGGGGACACAGGCATATTAGAGCGTGTAAGTACATTTGATGAAACCGTTACAGTGGTATTTGATGACGGCCGGAGGGTAGATTATGCTTTTTCAGAACTGGATGAACTGGATCTGGCTTATGCCATAACCATACACAAGGCACAGGGAAGTGAATATCCGGCAGTTGTGATACCCATGTTTTATGCACCTAAGATGCTGATGAACCGAAAGCTTTTGTATACTGCGGTTACAAGGGCAAGGAAGTGTGTGTGTCTTGTGGGTCTTCCGGAATGTTTTTTCCGGATGGAGGAAAATCTGTATGAGTCTCGCAGATATTCCTCTCTCCGTATGAGAATCTGCGAGCGGTTTGATCCTCTGCTCTCCTGAGAGCTTCATCAAGGCCGTCGAGGGCCTTAAAGGGTATGAACTGTTTTGCCCGTTGTCCGGCCGACATATGCTCGTCTGTTTTCATAATATTTTTTTCCTTTATATTTTATTACTTTTGTACAGGTTCGTTATTTTTTGTGTCCTCCTATCTGCATATTCCGCTCCAGAGCTGTGGCGCATTCCTCCAGATCACAACCTTTAAACACGGCGTTTTTTCCGTAACGCGACCTTATCTTAATTACGGTATCTTGAATGCGCATATCACGGCTTATGGTATCATATCTTGCCAGATCGAAAATGGTAAGCTGCCTGTCACGGTTGTCGGGACATACGTCGTTAAATGATACCGAGATACGTCTGATACCTGTTTTTCTGTCTGTGACAGAATTATAAGCTTTGACAAGCTCCGGTATTATGAGACGGTGAGAGGCAGTCTTGACGGGAAAGCTAACGGTAGCTCCCGTATAGGGTATACCGGCATTCCGCGTGTACATTATGTAAAATGTGACAGAATCCGTTACCATATGGCCGGCGGTCATCTCAAGGCAGAGACCCTCTGTCATCTCTCTGAGGATGAGCCTTGCTTCGTCAAATGAATAATCACGAAAAAGGACCTGGCCGGAGGAAATGCTTTTTTGCTTCGGACGGTATTTTTTTATGTCAGCCATGGTTGTGGTTTCGATACCCAGCGCATGATCTATGAGCAGTTCCGCATCTATGCCGAAGATACGGAAGAGCATACCCCTGTCTGCACAGGCGATATGGCGCATGGTAAGCATACCGTGTTTTTCCAGTCTCCGGACCGTGCCCCTGCCTATACGCCAAAAATCAGTCAGTGGTCTGTGATCCCATAGCTTTTTTCTGTACGTCTCTTCGTCAAGGGCATAAAACAGGTCGGGTGAGTGCTTTGCAAGGATATCGAGAGCTACTTTTGCAAGATAAAGATTCGTCCCCATACCGCATACAGCAGGGATACCTGTTTCCTTAAATACAGTGTCTGTCATCATGAGGGCAAAGCTTTTTTCATCTGTGTTATATAGAGATATATAGGGTGCGATATCAAAAAAAGCTTCATCAACAGAATAAACATGTATGTCATCCTTGCTCATATAACGAAGATAAATACTGTATATCCTTGCAGAATAATCTATATATTTCTGCATGCGCGGACGGGCTTTTATGTAATCTATGCCCTTCGGTATCTCGAAAACACGGCAGCGTCCGCTTACTCCAAGGGCCTTAAGAGCCGGTGACACTGCAAGGCAGATAGTACCGTCCCCACGGTCCGGATCGGCTACCACCAGCTTTGCACGAAAGGGATCGAGTCCTCTTTCCACACATTCTACGGAAGCATAAAAGGATTTTAAGTCTATGCAAATGTAATTAAATCCTGACATAAAAAAAACCTCCGTATTACCGAAGGGAAACAGCAGATGACGGGGTACGCAGACCAAACCCCACAGGGATGTTTTATCTTCGGATATACAGAGTATAACAAAAAGATTAAATATATGCAAACAAATTTTCTGAAATAATGTTCGATATATACAGACCGTCAGGCTCTGTTTCAGAACCTGCGCTCCGTGCCCAGATAAAATACTCCTATAAATCCGGGACCCACATGAGCCCCGATGGTGGGACCCAGCATGAAAAGAGAAACTTTTCCGACAGAGGGATATGTTTTCCGTATGTTATCTGCCATGGCGGCAGCCTCATCCCCGCAATCGCCGTGAAAGATAAATATCTCCTTGCCGCCGGGATCGTCTATGTCCTTCTTTATATTTTTTACAACATTTGCAAGACAGGTCTTACGTCCTCTTACCTTCGAAGAAGCAACGAGAGTTCCCTCATCTGTCACATACAGGATTGGCTTGATCTTAAGCAGTGTGCCTATCATTGCGGATGCGTTAGAAAGACGTCCGCCTTTTCTGAGCCACTTCAGGTCGTCTACTACAAAATGATGCATTACATGAAGCTTGTTTTCTTCTGCAAATGCCACACATTCGTCATAAGAGGCACCATCCTCTTTCATACGTACAAGAAGAGATACCAGAAAAGCCAGTCCGCCGGTGATACAACGGGTGTCTATCATGGTAAAACGACAGTCAGGATACTTGTCTCTGAGTTTTTTTTCTGCAGCGGCAGCATTATTATAAGAATTAGACATGGCTTTAGACATATCCAGATATATGATGTCACGTCCGGTATCTAGCAGTTTTGTAAAAAAATTTATGTATTCTTCTTCAGGTATCTGTGAAGTGGAAGGCATCTGTCC
>CACZTF010000149.1 GCA_902784025.1 uncultured Lachnospiraceae bacterium | reverse complement strand
CCTGCTAATACTCCTGCTACTACTACAGCTGTTGCCAATAATACTGATAACTTTCTCTTCATAAATAATCTCTCCTTTGTTGTAACTCTAGTTATCGTTTCTGCATGTACTTCAATTACACACTGATAGGTATTTTAATATTTTGCCGAAAAAAACTCAAGCCTTTTGGGACGAATGTCAAAAAAATGGGACGAATGACGTATTATGCTTGAATTAAGTTAAGTAATTTGATATATTTTAACAGGATTTTGGTATTAAGTGAGGAAATCTTTGACTTATGAACATCGCACTTGTTGATGATATGCCCCTTGAGACCGAGAGGCTTACATATATTATAAATGAATTCATGACAAGGAATAATATCGATTTCAAGATCTCGGTATTTAACAATGCCGAAAGTCTCTTAGCCGGATATCGCCCCCTCCAGTATAATCTGATTTTTCTGGACATATATATGAATGGAATGACGGGAACCGACGCTGCAAGAAGGATCAGGGAAGTTGACAACGAGACCCTTATCGTTTTTTTAACTACAAGTCCCGAGCATACATTTGAAGCTTTTGATGTCCATGCCTTTCATTACATTTTAAAGAACCCCGTTGACGAAGATTTTAAAGAAGTTGTTTTTAAGGTATTACAAGACATTCTTGACCTATTTTTCGCTTCCCCCAAGGCTCTAGTTATATCTTGCGAAGGTGAAGAGGTAAGTATTCTGTTATCTGATATTATTTATGCTCAAAGCCAGAAAAACTATATCCATCTTTCGACGAAGGATAACTCTTCTTTCCGAATACGTATGACTTTTGCGGATCTAAGCAGCCAACTGTTTATAGACCGCCGTTTTTTATGTATAAACCGTGGGATTATCGTTAATATGGATTACATAACATCCTTTGGAAAAGAAGGATGTGATCTGTACGGAGATTATAGTTTTCCCGTAAATGTCCGGAATTTTAAAACTATTGATAAGGCCCGCAAAGAATACATTTTTTCCAAGCTCCATAACCGGTAGCTTATCAGGAGATAAATATTACCATGTTTGACTTTTTTATTTCTTTTTTCTATTTGATCATTGTTATTCCCTTTACCATGCTTTGCGTGGCACCGGCCAAGAACCATCTGCGCTTTAAAATGTCCCGCACAGTTGCCGTTATTGCTTTTTCCGGCATCTTTATCTCCGCATTAATGTCTCTTATTAAGATTCATACTTCCATGGATGACAGTATATTGTATGTGCCAACCCTTCTTTTCATGTTTGTTATATATCACCTGCTGCTCAGGCTTCATATCTCCCAGACTGTAGCCATATATATGCTTGCATCCTCATTTTCATCATTCCTTTGCATCTTCTCTGTTATTTTTGATGCCAAGCTTAACCCTGAAAGTACTTTATATAACTTCAGCCCCCAGGCCTGCATTTTTCTCCTTGTAATATCCACGGTTTTTTGCGGAATTGCTTATTATTTCTTTTCAAAATACGGATCTTTTCTTGTTGATAATCTTCCCCAGCGCCATATCTGGTGGGTTGCGACTATGATATCAGCCATTCTTTTCTTTTTCAGCCAGCGTATGGTCATTCATCAATACAGCACCTTACACACCAACATGGTTGGTATCGCCTATATTACATCCATGATCATTATGTTTGTCATGGAGATTCTTTTATGTATAATCTATTATTTCATTGTAAATGCACTGCATAAGATGGCCGAAGCCGAAGACAGGAATCGTATACTGGAGATGCAGACGAAGCAGTTCGAATCCCTGCAAAGATATATCGATCACGATGCCAGGGCCAGACATGATTTTCGCCAGACCATTTATACCCTTAACAGCCTTTCTTCAGAGGGAGACTATGATTCCATAAGGGAGTATTTAAACCGCTATATTGATACTCTGCCCAGTAAGGAAACCACCGACTACTGCTCTGACAGTGCTTTGAATGCCCTGCTTAACCACTATGCGGGCCGGGCTGCAAACGATAATATCAGTGCTGATATACAGGTCCTGCTTCCAACTGACCTTCAGGTGGACAGTATTGATCTGTGCTCCATAGTGGGCAACATTTTGGAAAATGCCATTAATGCCTGCAAAGAGATCCCGGATGCTTCTCCCTTCATCAAACTTATCATTTCCACAGAGCAGGGAAACGAGATTTATATCGCCATGACAAATACTTTCAGCGGTAACATAAGGCAGAAAAAAGGCCGCTACCTTTCTACCCATAAGGGTGGCAACGGCATCGGTCTGGTCTCAATCGCTACAACTGCTTCCGCATATGGCGGAACAGCAAGCTTCTCACATGATAAGAATTTATTTTACTCTGACATAATGCTTAAAAATAAGCCTAAGAATTAGAAACAAGCCTTTTTTTTTTATTTCTTGAAAATGCACTGATGTATATGATCATCCTGCAGACCCAGTCACAGTACATTGCATACCATATTCCCAGAACATTCATATT
>CACZTF010000148.1 GCA_902784025.1 uncultured Lachnospiraceae bacterium | reverse complement strand
TGATATGGCAGATGTTTCTTATGAAGATACATATAATCTGTACAAACATTTTTTAGGAAGTGGTGATACTTTTTCAGTAAAGATATTGCTCGATGAGGAAACAGGGGCTGGGGAAAGATCAGCAGGAAGCATTAACATGCGCGGCATCTTTTCGCTTCTTTCGCTTTGCGGCGCTTTTGCGGGAGCATTAAAGTTCTATGGCTTAAAAGACAACTCATTCTTTAACAGCATATTTTGCAGACTCTCTTGTATACTCACTCCGCTATTTATAAATGTCTTTATATCTGATATTTTTTCTGTTATTTCAGGCTGCGATCTTTATCCGATACGGTCAATGATTTTTATTTTGACTACTGCAGTCATGATATATGCTTTATCTTTGATAATAAAAAGCAGGACACTCTTTAGCGCCTTTATACCGGTCTATCTGATCCTATGCCTTATATTTACCCCGGTATTTATTGACGTAATAAGCTTCCTGCCCTCACTGCGTTTTATTACTTATTTATTTACGCCTGTATATTATATATAAACTCTTCCTTACCTATATCGGAAATCTCGTTTTTAACAACATAAAGAAAATAATCAACATAGTGATCACGCCTATAACATAGGCCGATAGGTCTTTAGGAAGACCACCGTGAATTATCATTGTCGCCGAGGCAGCGATAATAAATGATATAACAAACATTTCTGCTATCTTGGTTAAGGTCAGTTTTTTCTTGTTCTTATTTAACCTTGCCAAAAGGAGGACATCTTCTGTAGAGTTACTGCTCTTTTTTAATCTGTAATAATTTATTATCAAATTTGTCTCTTCAGGATCAAGCCATATATTTATCAGTCTTTCAGCCAAAAAAGCCTTGAATTCCGGGCTTTTCAATACACTGCTGTTTCCATATCTGAAAAATTGCTTCAGACCGGTTTTCCGCTCCAATAAGTGAAGGCGCAGAACATTTACCAGTTCTTCCTCTATCGCAGCAAGCCTTTTCCGGTCAATATCCTCTTTGGCAAACATATTAACAAACTGTTTCTCCCACTCCGGGTTAGCTTTTATGTTTGTTATGTCTTTAGAGGAAGCATCCTCGATATCATCAATTGTTTTCGATATTTCAGATATCCCGTCCGCAGCAACCTTTGAGGCAACCTCCGGCGATGATGATCCATCCGCTTTTGATACAACCTCTGTTTTAGATGTATCGTCTATTTTTGATACAACATCTGTTTGGGATGTGTCAGTTACTTTTGATGTAAGTTCAGTTTTTGATTTATCGTATTCTTTTGAAGAGATCTCTGTTTTTGATACTACTTCTTTTGATACTTCTTTTGATACTTCTTTTGATACTTCTTTTTTTAATTTAGCAGTTTCTGTTGTGTTACTAGCCGGATTTTCCTCAACGCTTTTGTTTGTTTCATTTTTGGCACGTATGTCTGACACATTGGCATTTCGTCCGCGCCTGCGTAACTCTGCAGATAACAGTCTGTAAGCTTCGTTAAGTTTTGAAAACTCTTCCGGTTTTTCTTCCGGTCGTACAGTTTTTGTCAGCCTGGCATAACTGTGTTTTACATCTTCGGATGTGAAACCATCCTCAAGTTCCAGACATTTTATTGCCTCATTCCGTGTCATCGTCAGAGTCCTCATCTTCATCAAAATCGCTGTAGGTATAATCCCATGAAGCAAAAGGATCAAAACCTTCTGCCATTTCAAGGAATTCCAGGACTTTTCTTCTGTACTTCTTAAGCTGGATCATTCTTCCTTTTCCTATAAAATGATCAAAGCCCTTCAGGATATATTCGATCCTGTACCTTGTATCAGGGTCTGCAATTGCATATATCTTCATAAGGCGTTCCCTGATCTGCCTGTTATACTCTTCTTCGTAATTAGATTCTGTGATCTGCTTCAGTTCATCAACACGTCTGCTGATATCATCTTCATCTTTAACATCAGAGAATACATTCTTTATCACTGTTCCTGTTGAACGAACCTTTGCGGAAACAAGCAGTATCCCGTTAATGTCAAAACTAAAGGTAATATCCACGCTTTCCTTTCCGGCACGGTTAGACGGAACAGGTACAGAAACCTGCCCCAAAAGCATATTATCTTTAGCATAAGGAGACTCCCCCTGCCTTATGCTAAAATCAATGATTTTCTGTTCATCATTGACCGTTACATAATTCCTTATTTTACTGCAGGGCAAGGTGGAGTTCTTAGGTATGATGACTGACATATAAGGTTTAGCCGGATCATATTTATTATTTACATCGA
>CACZTF010000147.1 GCA_902784025.1 uncultured Lachnospiraceae bacterium | reverse complement strand
GCGTGGTAAACGTAGATGTTTACGACGAGGAAGACCGGCCGATCGCTCAGTTTACGGGAACCGGCTTTAAGAAATGACATTTAAAAAATAGAACGGCTTTTTGTTAACAACAATAGCCGTCCTTATGTCATTATGGACAAAATGAAGAAGTTCATTATTTCCTGCTCCTTACATTTTCACCAGCTTTAAAATTATATATGGGCTTTATGACCTTATCTACTGTCACCGTGTCTGCTATATGGCTTACTATTTCATCCATAGGCTTATACACATCCGGTGCTTCATCGATGGTATCCTTATCAAGAGAAGTTGTAAAAATCCCCTCCATCTCATGCTTCACAGAAGAAAGCGTGATACTGTCCCTGGCCTCTTTTCTGCTCATAACACGACCGGCACCGTGAGGTGCGCTTTGATTCCAATCCTCATTTCCCAGGCCCGTGCAAACAAGGCAGCCATCCCTCATGTTCATGGGAATGAGAAGCTTTTCGCCCCTCTTTGCAGACACCGCGCCTTTGCGCAGTATCATTGAGTCAATGTCTATATAATTATGTATTGTTGCAAACCCGCCGTCCTCTTTCAGCTTCATGCCGTCCATGATCTCTTCTCTTATTATCTGTCTGTTTACCTCTGCAAATCTCTGCATGATAGCCATATCATGCAGATAATCATCCATATCCTCTCCGGTAAGATAAGCCATTTCGAATGGAATCTCCGTCCGGCTTTTTCCCCCAAGCCTGTCATAGGCCACCTGCTGATAAAACTGTGCCACCCTAAGCCCGGGATTCCGGCTACCGGTGTGGATTATCAGGTACAGGTCATCCCCCTCCCGGTCTATCTCTATAAAATGATTTCCCCCGCCAAGTGTTCCCAGGCTTTCCTTGGCTTTCCTAAGATCGATCCTTTTTCCGCACCTGAGCTCACTTAAGTCGATCCGTCCGTGTCCTCTGTGGGGACGGGTCCTGACATCAAATCCATAGGGAATATTTTTCCTGATAAAACTGTCAAGCTTTGGCAGGTCTATCCGTTTATCTTTTAACTTTATGATATCCATACCGCAGCCTATATCCACACCTACGATATTTGGCACCACTTTATCTGTTATGGTCATGGTAGTTCCTATAGTACATCCCGCCCCTGCATGCACATCGGGCATTATCCTTATGTTACTCCCTGATGCAAATTCGTGGTCGCACATTGCCCGGATCTGTCCTTCTGAAGTAGTCTCCAGATCACTCGTATAGATTTTTGCACTGTTGTGCTTACCTTTTATCTCTATCATTACTTAACACCGCTTTTCAATCCGGTCTGAGAACAATCTCCCCGGCAAAACATCATGATCGTATTTTAGCATGCTTTCCTTCATAACAAAATGTAAATGTTACAGATATGCAGTTATTATAAAAAAACATGTGGGTTGTTTTTTTCTCATCTGTAGACCGATCGTCTTTTCATTGCCTTTTGATCACTATAAACAGAGTTGTATCTTTATCTTGCCAATGGGCTAAAATATACACATCAATTATTGTTTATTAAAGTTTGGAGTGATATTATATATTTAATACAGAAGGTCATATTTACCTTAACAAATGTGGATTTATATTTACCTTTCAGATGATGATATTTACAAAAGAAGGAGGCTTGAAAATGTACACAAAACTACCGAAAAAAATGTATATCATGAACATTTTGGAGATCCTTAAGAGCCGCAGTGATGAAAAACATCCCTTAGC
The DNA here is from genome assembly GCA_902784025.1 of uncultured Lachnospiraceae bacterium. Classification (GTDB taxonomy): domain Bacteria; phylum Bacillota; class Clostridia; order Lachnospirales; family Lachnospiraceae; genus UBA4285. Next base: position 452 of record CACZTF010000147.1, on the reverse strand, counting down.
TGTAACGGATATCCTGGATATTTTAAAAAATGAATACGATATTACAGACATAAATCATAAAACAATAAGAAGGAATATAGATACACTGATAGAGGCCGGCTATAACATCGAATACTCTGAGACACCCCGCCTGACTAAAAACAAGAAAACTGGAATTTTAGAGGACACATCCATACATTCTGATTATTATTATGAGCACGAATTTACTGACAGTGAACTACGGCTTTTAGTAGACAGCCTCCTGTTTTCCACCCATTTGCCTTATAATCAGTGCAAGGCTCTTGTGGAAAAACTTGAAAAACTTTCTAGCAGGCATTTTCATGCCCGTGTAAAGCATATCCATGCTATGCCTAATCTCCGCCCACACAATGATCAGATATTTTACAACGTGGATCTTTTGGATGAAGCTATCAGCGCAAGAAAACAGGTTGCATTTAATTATTGCGAATATG
>CACZTF010000146.1 GCA_902784025.1 uncultured Lachnospiraceae bacterium | reverse complement strand
GAAGGAGATGCGCCGGTGATAATAACGAATACCGAAGGCTACAGGACGACGCCCTCGGTGGTCACATTTCACAGGGATGGTTCGGCAGATGTGGGAAATGCAGCCAAGAGACAGGCTACCCTGCATGCGGACAGGACAAGCATTTCCATAAAGCGTAAGATGGGCACTGACTACAGGATGAAGACAGGCTCACACAGTTATTCACCCCAGGAGATATCAGCATATATATTACGAAAACTGAAAAAAGATGCAGAGGTGTACCTTGGTGCGCCTGTGACCGATGCCGTTATCACGGTACCGGCTTATTTTAATGACTCACAGCGTCAGGCTACGAAAGATGCCGGCCGTATCGCCGGGTTAAATGTGCTGCGAATAATAAATGAGCCTACGGCGGCGGCTCTTGCTTACGGTCTTGATAACGCCGATCCCCAAAAGATACTCGTTTACGATCTGGGGGGCGGTACTTTTGATGTGTCCCTCATTGAGATAGGCGACGGGCTTATAGAAGTTATAGCCACTTCAGGTGATAACCATCTGGGGGGAGATGATTTTGATGACCGTATCGCAGAGAGGATAGCTAACGAGATAAAGGTTAAAACGGGCGTCAGCATTAAAAAGGACGAGGCGGTGATGTACCGTATAAAGGAAGAGGCTGAGAGGGTTAAAAAAGAACTGTCCAGTTCCGAGTCTGCGCTGGTAAACCTGCCCTTCATAGTAAAAAGTAAGGACGGTCCGGTTTCCTTTGAGATGACCATCACAAGGGAAGAGTTTGAGCGTCTTACGGGGGATCTCATAGAAAAGACCCGTATACCTGTGGAAAATGCCCTTCGTGATGCAGGTGTGCCCAAGTCGGATATATCTAAGGTGCTTCTTGTGGGCGGATCCACCAGGATACCGGCAGTTCAGAACATGATAACCCGGGTCATGGGTATGGAGCCTTCAAGAAACCTTAATCCCGATGAGTGCGTGGCTCTTGGTGCAGCGGTGCAGGGGGGCAAACTTTCAGGACAGCTGGCTCCCGGATCCCAGGCAGACAGTATCGTCCTTATGGATGTTACGCCACTTTCTCTTTCCATAGAGACAGTAGGGGGAATAGCCACAAGACTTATAGAGAGAAATACCACCATACCCACAAGACAGAGTAAGATATTTACCACGGCATCGAATTTCCAGTCCTCTGTGGATGTCCGTGTATTTCAGGGAGAGAGAAAATTTACCCGTGATAACAAGCTTCTGGGGAATTTTAAGCTGGGCGGCATAAAACGCGCGCTTGCAGGTACTCCACAGATAGAGGTCACGTTTGATATAGATGCAAACGGGATTGTAAATGTGTCTGCCCTTGATCTGGGTACGGGTAATGAACATTCCATAACCATCACTTCTTCGTCGAATCTTTCCGAAGATGAGATACAGAGAGCTATATGGAAAGCAAAGATCTACGAGGAAGAGGATGATGAGAAATTTTCCCTCGCGGAAGAGAAGCATAAGGCTGAGCAGGTGATAAAAAAGGCTCAGAGACAGCTGGTTATGCATAAGGACGACTGGGATAAGCAGCACAGGAAAGAAGTAAAGGAAAATATCCAAAAGATGAAAAGATTGCTGCTGAAGTTGAAGTTTACGAGAAATGAAGCAGCGGCTTTCACTGTAAGGAATACTGAGAAAAGTCTGAAGGCACTGCTTGACTGAGGATATTAGGTGAAAAATGTCAGGATCGGTTTTTGGTAAAAATTTTGTGATATCTACCTGGGGAGAGTCCCATGGTAAGGCGATAGGTGTCTGTGTGGACGGTTGTCCTGCCGGGCTTGAGCTTTCCGAAGAGGATATTCAGGTATACATGGACAGGAGAAAGCCGGGACAGTCGGAGTTTACAACTAAGAGAAACGAAAATGACTGCGTAAAGATATTATCGGGCGTATTTGATGGTGTGACCACAGGTACGCCTATTGCTATGCTCATAGAAAATTCGGATCAGCATTCCAAGGATTACAGTGATCTGGAAAATGTATACAGGCCGGGACATGCTGACTTTACGTTTGATAAGAAATTCAGGATCAGGGACCACAGAGGCGGCGGCAGGTCCTCAGGCAGGGAGACTGCCGGGAGAGTGGCGGCCGGAGCAGTCGCACTTAAGTTCTTGAAACAACTGGGGATCACCGTAACGGCTTATGCAAAAGAGATAGGTGGTATTGCTGTTTCAGAAGAGGGATTTGATCTTGAAGAGGCAAAAAGGAATGCTCTTTGCATGCCTGACGCAGAGACGGCAGAAAAGTGCATGAAGCTTTTGAGAAATATTAAGAGCAGGGGGGATTCTGCAGGCGGTATTATAGAATGCCGCGTAAACGGATTAAAACCGGGAATAGGTGAGCCTGTGTTTGACAAGCTGGATGCCAGACTGGCTTATGCGGTCATGTCCATTGGTGCGGTTAAAGGTTTTGAGATGGGGGCAGGCTTTGAGGCGGCAAGGATGCTGGGATCTGATTGTAATGACGGTTTTGAATCTGAAACCGGAAGAATAAGGGGTAAGGCTGTAAATTCAGGGGGAACCCTGGGAGGAATGTCTGACGGAGGCGGGATGGTGTTCAGGGCGGCGGTAAAACCCACACCATCTGTATCATTTGCACAGAAGACTGTTGATAAGAATGGCGAAGAGCAGGAACTGGTTATACGGGGACGTCATGACCCGATCATCGTTCCCAGAGCTGTGGTCGTTGTGGAAGCCATGGCTGCCGTGACCATAGCAGACCTGATACTACAGGACATGGGATCAAGGATGAATGATGTGGAGAGGACATATGTACAAGATAATCAATAAAAGCGGTAATGCCAAACATGCAGAGTTTGCTACGGTTCACGGGGTTGTTCAGACCCCTCTTTTTATGAACGTGGCTACTTGTGCGGCAATAAAAGGAGCTGTTTCTGCAGAAGATCTGAAAGGGTTGAAAACCCAGGTGGCGTTGGCGAACACCTATCATCTTCATGTGCGTCCGGGAGATGAACTGATACAGGAATTAGGCGGAGTACGCAGCTTCATGGACTGGGAAGGACCGGTGCTGACTGATTCCGGCGGATTTCAGGTTTTTTCCCTGGCGGGACTTCGCAAGATAAAAGAAGAAGGTGTTACATTTAATTCCCATATAGACGGTAAAAAGATCTTCATGGGACCTGAAGAAAGCATGAAGATACAGTCGCATCTTGGTTCTACTATTGCCATGGCTTTTGATGAATGCGCCCCGGCAAAGGCAGATAAGGGATATATGACAGACTCCGTGGAGAGGACCACCAGATGGCTGGTGAGAAGTAAAAATGAGATAGACCGGCTGAATAATGAGGAGACTACCCTGAATAAAGATCAGATGCTCTTTGGTATTAACCAGGGAGGCGTTTATGATGACATTCGTATAGAGCACGCTAAGACTATTACTGAACTCGATCTTGACGGATATGCCATAGGCGGTCTTGCGGTGGGTGAGACGCATGAGGAAATGTATCATGTGCTTGAGGCGGTAGTGCCGCATTT